>DBBA01000072.1:1077-5972 GCA_002291955.1 Rhodobacteraceae bacterium UBA996
GCCTTGAAGATCAGCGACGACCCGAAGTCGCCGGTCAGCATCCCCGCCATCCAGCGCCCGTACTGCACCGGCAGCGGATCGTTCAGCCCCAGCGACTTGCGCAGCCCCTCCAGCGCCTCGGGGTTGGACTGGGTGCCCATGATCATCATCGCCACGTCGCCCGGCAGGATGTTGGTCACCGAGAATGTGATGACCGAGATCAGGACCAGCGTCAGCAGAAGCGACAGAAGGCGGTTGAGGATATAGGTCACGCGGGGTTCCCTGCGGGCATGGAATGGGGCGGTCCCGGGGGGTGCCCGGGGCCGCCCGCGTCACGGCAGTCCGGCGTCAGGCCGCCAGCCAGACCTTGTGGAAGTTCAGGTTCGACCCGTTCGGGTGCACCACCGTGTCCAGCCCCATCACGTTCGGCTGCGCCGCGATGGTGCCGTTGCGGAACCACAGGACGATGTCCAGCACCTCGTCATGGATGATCTGCTGCACCTGCTTGTACACCTCGGCCCGCGCCGCCGGGTCCACGATCCCCCGCGCCTCGGACGTCAGCCGGTCGATCTCGGGGTTCGAGATGGACCGGTAGTTGAACGCCCCTTCCGTGTTCCACAGCGAGTAGTAGAGGAAGTCCGACTCCCACAGCGTGAAGAAGTTCATCATCGACAGCTCGAAGTCGCGGTCCACCCAGCACTGCGACAGCCAGTCGGCCCAGGTGAGCTGCTCGATGGTCATCTCGACCCCCGCCTCGCGCAGCCATTCCGCAATGATCTGCGCGCTTTCGATGTGGTAAGGGTAGTTCGTGGTGGCCTTGAACACGACCTTCAGGGTTCCGGCCGGATAGCCCGCCTCTTCCAGCAGCGCCTTGGCCTGCGCCAGGTCCTGCGCCCGGGGTTGCAGCGCGGTGTTGTAGGCCGCCGACGTCGGGTACGACGGCGACGCGGTCGGCGCCCCCTGACCCCACAAGGCCCCATCCAGAAGCGCCGCCTTGTCGATGGCCAGGTCAAACGCCAGCCGCACGCGCTGGTCCTTGAACGCCTCGACCTTCACCTGGTTCAGGTTGATGAAGTCCCAGTTCAGCGGGAACCACTTCACCACCTGCAGGCTGTCGTCGCCCTCGACATCCGCCACCCGGTCGGCAGGGATGTCGTTGATCATGTGCAACTCGCCCGTCTGAAGCCCGGTCAGGCGGGTGGTCTTCTCGCTGATCTCGCGGATGGTGATCTTGTCCAGATACGCAGGCCCCCCGTAGTAGTCGTCGAAGCGCTCCAGCTCCACGACCACGCCGGGCGTGTAGCTCACGAACTTGAACGGCCCCGCGCCGATGGGGGTGGTGCCCTGCTGCGGACCGCTGTCCACCGGCATCACCACGCCCGCGCCGTTCTCGGCCAGACGGCTGAGGAAGGGTGCGTTGACCGCGCTCATCCGGATCACCACCGTCAGCGGATCGGGCGTCTCGATGGAGGCCACGTTGTTGAACACCTCGAAGTTCACGGCCCCCGTGGCCGGGTCCTTGCAGCGCTCGAACGAGTACTTCACGTCGGCCGAGGTCATGGTCGCGCCATTGTGGAACGTGACGTCGGGCCGGAGCCGGAAGGTGTAGGTCAGCCCGTCCTCGGCCACCTCGAAGCTTTCCGCCAGGTTCGGGATCACGTTCAGGTTCGCGTCCACCGTCACGATGGACGCATGGACGTTCTGCAAGACCCGCCCGGTGGACGCCGTGCCCGTCTGGTGCATGTCCAGGTTCTGCACCGTCTCGGAATGGCCCCAGATCAGGGTGCCGCCGGTGACGGGCGTCGCCTGCGCCTGTGCCGCCGTGGGGGCGAGCTTGGCCAGCACCATGGCCCCGCCAGCCATCGCGGTTGTCCGCAGGAAATCGCGTCTCTTCATGGTCGTACCTCTCCTGTCATGGGGCCGGTTTCCGGCCTGTTTCTGGTTGGTGTCAGTCGGGGAAGCCGGGGCGGTCGTCCGCGACCCCCAGTTCACGCTCCAGCGCAAGGCCCAGCGCCAGCATCGGCCCTTCGTCGAACAGCCGCCCCCACAGGGAAATCCCCTGCGGCACGCGGTAGAGCGGCCCGGCATCGCCCGCGGCGGTAAACGACACGCCCTTGGCCGACAGGGTGCCGCGGTGCCGGGTGTGCAGCATCTCGAAGCCCGCCCGCAGGTGCAGGCAGGGGTGCCCGGTGAAGTTCGACGCCACCAGCATCGGCCCGGTCGAATACGGTCCGACCAGCACGTCGATGCTGCGGAACAACTCGTCCAGCGCCAGCATCACCTGATAGCGCAGGCGGTCCAGCTCCACATGGTCCACCGCCGACAGGAACCACGCCTTGCGCATGGTGTTGGGCCAGGCGCCGTCGTCCTGCCACGTCAGCGTGTCGTCCAGCCCGTCGAGGGCCAAGTTCTTGTGGACCGCTGTCGCCTCGGCATAGACGATGTTCATCAGCGCGAACCACGGCAGGTCGGGCAGGGACACCTCCTGCACCGAAACCCCCAGACGGCGAACGGCGGCCAGCGCCGCGTGATCGACGGCCGTCGCGCCGTCACCGAACGCGTCCGCCAGATAGCCCACCCGCAGCCCGCCGATGCCCGCGCCCGCGTCAAAGGTGAACGGGGCGTCAATGGACCCGCGGTCCGCCGCATCACCGCCGTTGATCGCGGCCAGCACCATCGCGGTATCCGCCACCGACCGGCAGATCGGCCCGACCTTGTCGAGGCTCGGGCACAGCGCCATCGCCCCCGCCCGGCTGACCCGGCCAAAGGTCGGGCGCAGGCCCGTCGTGCCGCAGCGCTGGGACGGCGAGGTGATCGACCCCAGCGTTTCCGTCCCGATGGAAAACGCGCAGAGCCCCCCCGCCGTGGCGCTGGCTGATCCGGCCGACGACCCCGACGAGCCTTCGTTCAGGTTCCAGGGGTTCCGCGTCTCGCCCCCGTACCAGATGTCGTTATAGGCGATGGCCCCCACGGTCGTCTTGCCCAGCAGGACCGCCCCCGCGCGGCGCAAGAGCGTCACGATGGTGGCGTCGCTGTCCGGCACCCGGGTCCGGTAGGGCTCGGCCCCCCACCCGGTGACGATCCCTGCCGTGTCGAACAGGTCCTTCAGCCCATAGGGCAGGCCGTGCAGCGGGCCAAGACTCACCCCCGCCCGCGTCAGCGCGTCCGCCGCGTCGGCCTCGGCCAGCGCCAGGTCGGGCGTGACAACCGCGAAGCACTCCAGCTTCGGGTTCAGCGCGGCGATCCGGTCGAAGTAGAGTTCGGTCAGGCGGCGGCTGGTGAGCTTCCCCGCCCGGATCCACGCCGCCAGCCGCCACGCGGGCGCAAAGGCGATATCCTCGTCCGCCGCGGGCAAGGGGCCGGGATCGGCATCGGGCAGCCGCAAGGACGACGCCCCCGACGGCATCCGGAACCCGGGCGGGCGCGGGTCGAAGCGGCTGGCCATCGGCGCCCCGTTCGGCAGGCGATACGCCCGGATCTGCTGGGCGCCGCCGATCTGGCCATCCAGATTGCCCGCCATCTGCGCCCGCTCCGACGCGGTCAGCGCAAGCCCCAGCACCCGTTCGGCAGCGGCGATGTCGGCGTCGGTCAGCCTGTCGTCCGTCATGGTCCCCACCACCCCGTGCGCCGCCCCGGCATCCCCCATGCCCATCGCGCGGACCAAGCCCCCGGCCCGCGCCGGACTGCCTGATCCCTGCGTTGCGATGTGTGCGGAAAAATTCGCCGCATGGGTGAACAAGGTTGACCTTGCGGAAGCGGTGTCAAGGCCAGAGGGGGCTTGTCGGTGCCACCCCGGCCCGTTCGCCTTCAGTTTGGGCAATCGGGCAGCAACAGGCCCGCCCGGGCCGATGCCCCCTCCGCGCAGCGGTGCTTGCCGGGCCTCGCGCAGCATGGGTCCTTCGCGGCCCCAGCGGTCGGCAGGTGGATCGGCCTGATCGGCGCAGGGCCCCCGGATGCGGCGGACCCTGCCCGCGGTTGCGGCCCGGCGCGTGCCAACGCGCGCCCGGTTGTCGCCCGGTCAGGCCGGGGGATGGATTTCTGGCCGGGGGTTCTGCATGGTCGGGATCGTCTTGGGCTGATACTCAATTGCACAAACGGAACGCATGATGAATACCGACCTTCCCAGGATTTGGGCGATCCCGGTCCTGAAGATGTGGGCAAACGGGCCGTTTGTGCGGAAGATTGACTTCCATCTGCGTGACAATAGTGTCGCGAACCAAGCGGCAGCGTCACAAAAATTCCTCTACCCAGACGGCCAGCCATTGCCGCCCGAACTTGTGCCGGATTACATTTTCTTTAAGTACTTTGATCTGACCGAGGCCTATCGCGCCAAGTCTCCGGACTGGTTTGGCAGCACCGGCGCAATGAACGCGATATCAGAACGGTTCCGAGATCTTCTTTTGTCCCGTTTCGACCTGGGAGCGAACGAGCTTTTCGAAGTGCCGCTGTACGAATTCGATCGGGTGACACCACGACCGGGGCGCTGGTACATTCTCCATATCCGCCAAACGAAAGACACGCTTGTTGCAGAGCAGTCGACGGGACTCGAGCCGAACGGACGGAAATCTGGGTTCTGGACCTATGCCCCGGGTGAAGCACAGCTCGCCGTGCACGCGTCGGCGGCGGCTGGTGCTGATCTCTGGATCGACCTGCACATGTTGGGCGCGATCTTCGTGTCCGACCGGCTGAAGGTGGCGCTGACGTCCCCGGGCCTCCGCGCGCCGGGCATCCCGTTCCGGCCCTGCACCGTCGTCGCCTGACCAACGCCACTGCCCGCCGCAGGGTGCGTGCTCGCACGCACCACCCGCAACGCCCGCCCCGGTCACCCCGCGTGCACACAGGTTAACCAGACCCTACCGTGCACACCTACTTCCGAATACATTCAATGCCTTGACAGTTTGTGCACATGTGCACAA
>DBBA01000072.1:6290-6412 GCA_002291955.1 Rhodobacteraceae bacterium UBA996
TTGTGCACATGTGCACAAAAGAGGCTCAGCCCGGCCGCTCCATCTGGAAGACCTCAGAGACCACCGCATAGTCCATGTAGCCCAGCCGGGCGAGGGGGCGGAACCGGGTGACCTCCACCCGC
>DBBA01000192.1 GCA_002291955.1 Rhodobacteraceae bacterium UBA996
CGGTAACTGCTGGCCCACGAAGTTGCCGATGCTCCGGAACTCTGGCATCGCCACGAACTGCGCGCCCGTGTAGGGGACCGGATCGCGCGTCGGGTTCGTCGGATCGACCGAGAAGATCGCCTGCTTGATCATCTCGGCAAATGGCGCGGCTTCGAGCAGGCGCGGGTCCTCGTGGATGGACGCGCGCGTGCCGCTCGGCACCGCGACCCAGCCCTTCGTCTCGCCCACCAGCTCGAAGTATTCGCGCGACGTCGCCCATTTCAGGAAGTCCTTGGCGACATCCTGCTTGGTGGACGTGGCGGGAATGGCCAGCGCCCAGGACCAGAACCAGCCCGTCCCGTTCGACGTCACCTGCTTCGGCGCCTGGAAGAAGTCGGTCACGTCCGCAACCCGCGAATTCGCCGGGTTGCGGATGTCGTTCGCGGCCGAGGTCGCGTCGATCCAGGTGGCGCAGCGGCCGTCCTTGAACAGGGCGCGGTTCTCGTTGTGGCCGTTGGCCGTGGCACCCGGGGGACCGTAGTTGGTCATCAGGTCCACGTAGTAGGTGATGGCTGCATTCCATTCGGGGCTGTCGAGCTGCGGCACCCAGTTCTCGTCGAACCAGCGCGCGCCGAAGGCGTTCGCCATGGTGCCGACAAAGGCCATGTTCTCGCCCCAGCCGGCCTTGCCGCGCTGGCAGGTGCCGTAGATGCCGTTCGCCGGGTCGTGCAGCGCCGCGGCCATCTCGCGGAACTGGTCATAGGTGATCTGCTCGGTCGGCACCGCGATCCCCGCCTGCTCGAACAGGTCGGTGCGGAAGAACGTGAACGAAGTCTCGGAATACAGCGGCACCGCATACAGGTTGCCGTTGGCCGACAGGCCGTTGCGCACCAGCGGGAAGATGTCCTCCAGATTGTAGTCCGGGTCCTCGGCAAAGTCGTTCAGCGAGGTCAGCCAGCCGTTCGCGCCCCAGATCGGCGTCTCGTAGGCACCGATGAAGATGATGTCGAACGACCCGCCATTGGTCGAGATGTCCTGCGTCGTGCGCTGGCGCAGCACGTTCTCCTCCAGGACGACCCAGTTGATGGTGTTGCCGGTGGCGGCTTCCCACTGCGGGGCCAGTTCCTGCATCACGATCATGTCGTTGTTGTTCACCGTGGCGATGGTGATTTCCTCGGCCAGCGCCGCCGGAGCGACGAGCAGCGACAGGGCCGTGGCGCACAGCATGCGCGTCTTCAGTGTCATGAATTCCTCCCTCGGCTTTTCGATGCCGTGCCGTCACGTTAGGGGGAGGGCGCGCCGCGAGTCAACGATAAATTTACGCGCGCAAAGTTACATGCTGCGCTGCGGCAATTCTCGCCCCACACCCCGGTCAGGCCGACGCGCGCATGATCAGCTTGCCGTCGAACAGCACCTCGGGCCGGTCGGGACCCTCGGCCGCCGCTTCAGCCCCGTCGATCACCCGGAACAGCGTCTGCACGCTGGTCTCGGCAATCGACCGGTAATCCTGCGCCACCGTCGTCAGGGGCGGGCAGGAAAACCGCGACCACGGGTGGTCGTCGTGGCCCGCGATGCGCAGGGCGCACCCCTCGCCCCGGCCCACCCGGAACCCCTTCTGGTACGCCGCCGACAACAGCCCGATGGCCAGCCGGTCGTTGCTGCACAGGATGGTGTTCGTGGGGAACGCGCGCTCGGCGATCAGCCGCCCGCCTTCCTCGAACCCGGTCCGCTCGAAGTCCCAGCCCCGCGCCTCGACCTTGAACACCATCGGGTCGAACCCCTGCCGCTCCATCGCCTGCCGGTACGCCTCGCGCCGCTTGTTGGCGTTGGGGTTCACCGGGGGCATCTCGAAGAAGCACGGCGGCTCGCCCGACCGGCACAGGTACTCCACCATCAGCGGAATGCTCTGGAAATTGTTCGATCCGACGAAGGCCCGCCCCACAGGCACATGGCTGTCGAACACCACCGTCGGCACCGCTTCGGTGAACCGCCGCACCGCATCCACGTCCGACGTCCGCCCCAGGGGCGCGATCAGCGCCCCCGCGGGCCGCAGCGATTCCAGCGTGGACAGCGCGTTGTTCTCCAGCTCCACCTCGCCATGGGCGCTGAACACGATGGGCCAGTACCCCGCCGCGATGCACAGCCGCTCGATCATCCGCACGATCTCGGCAAAGAACGGATCCGCCAGATAGGGCACCAGGATCCCGATCGTCTTGGTCAGCTTGCGGTTCTGGTTCACCGCAAAGATGTTGGGCCGGAAATCGTAGCGCCGCAGCGCGTCCTCGATCCGCAGCCGGGTGGACGGGCGCACGCTCGCCGGATCGTTGAAGTACTTCGACACCGTCGGCCGCGAGATCCCGCTGACGGACGAGAACTCCTCCATGTTGCGGATCTTCGTGTCGTCCATTCCCGCCCCTCGGGCAAACCCCGGTGCCTGCCGCACGGCGCACCGGACGGACCCGCCCGCGCCAACTTATTGACGCGCGTAAATTTCATTGTTGACAGTAAGCGGCCCCGGTGGCACCGGTCAAGCTGCACGGAACGGGGGCATCCACGACCACCCGCAGCGCGCAGGGACAGGAGGGAAACCCGTGAAGACCATCGTCGTCATCGGCGAGATCCTGGCCGAGATCATGGCCGACACGCCGGGCCCCGGCTTCACCGCCCCCATCGCCCTGA
>DBBA01000205.1 GCA_002291955.1 Rhodobacteraceae bacterium UBA996
CCGCATCCGTCCGCGGCAGGGGCGCGGGGTCGGCAAAGCGCCAGTGCCGGTAGGCCGAGGTATAGCCGTGCGGATCGGGGGCGCCGAACCACTTCAGCTCCACCCCCCGGGCCTTACACGCGGCCACAACCGCGGCGATGGCAGGCGCGGGCCAGCCGGGCAGCCGGAACTGGAACGACGATCCCACGAACCCCTCGGCCACGGGCCGGTCGATCAGCGCCACGCCCGGCACGCCACGCAAGCCGTCCTCGACCACCCGATACCGTGCCGTCCACGCCCGGCACCGGTCGGCCAGAAGCGCCAGTTGCGGACGCAGCACCGCCGCGCGCAGGGCATCCATCCGGGACGAGATGTTCGGAACATCCAGCCGCAGACCCGCGAAGACCTCGGGCGGCGGCGCGGCACGGTGCCGCTCGTACAGCATGTAGCTGCCCGACAGAAGGATCGCCCGCGCCATCAGCCCTGCGTCATCGGTGACGATCAGCCCGCCCTCGCCCGAGTTCATGTGCTTGTAGGTCTGCGTCGAATAGCACCCGGCCAGCCCGTGCCGCCCGGACGGCACGCCGTTCCAGGTCGCCCCCATGGTATGCGCGCAATCCTCGATCACCGCGACGCCTGCGCCATCGGCCCAGGCCATCAGCGCATCCATGTCGGCGATGTGGCCCCGCATGTGCGACAGCAGAAGCACCCGCGCGCCCGAGGCCTGCGCCTGCGCCGCCAGATGGTCGAGGTCGATCGTCAGCGCCTCGGTCGTCTCGACGAACACCACCCGCGCGCCGACGGCGTGGATCGCGCCCGGCACCGGGGCAAGCGTAAAGGCGTTGGATAGGACCATATCGCCGGGCCCCACCCCCGCCGCCCGCAGGGCCAGCGCCATCGCCGCCCCGCCCGACGCCACCGCCAGGCAGTAGCGCGCGCCAGTGAAGGCCGCGAACGCCTCTTCCAGCGCCGCGACCTCGCCCGTTTCGCCCGGGGCAAGATTGTAGCGGTGCAGCCGCCCGTGCCGCATGACCTCCAGCGCCGCCGCGATCCCGGCCTCTGGGATCGGGTCCTGCTGGGTGAAGCTGCCCGTGAAGGTCTCGGTGAAGGGGTCATGTGCGGTCATGGCGCGCAAGGTGGGGCGCAAGTCACTTCCGGTCAACAGCCGCCATCGTTCCGCCATCTGACCGTGCAGCGATCCGTACAGCGCGCGGACCACCGGATGGGGCAGGACATGGTCAGACAGGGCGAGTTGCTTGCGGACCCGATGCTCGGTCGGCAGACCGGGACAACCGACGTGGCGCTTCTGATCGACGGCGACAACGTCAGCCCGTCCCTTGCCCCGGCCATCCTCGCGCAGGCCCGCAGCAAAGGCGACCTGCGGATCGCCCGCGCCTACGGCCGTGCCGAGCAGCTCAGGGGCTGGGCCGTTCCCGGCCTGCGCCGAATCATCGACGACGCCGCCCCCGACCGGACCGACATGCTTCTCGCGATGGAGGCGGTGGACCTCGCCGTGGGCCAGGGCCTGCGCCGCGTCGTCATCGCCTCCTCCGACGGCGATTTCGCGCAACTCGCCCTGTTCCTCCGCGAACGGGGCTGCCGGGTGGTCGGGATCGGGACGGCCAAGGCACCCGAGGGCTTCCGCGCAGCGTGCCACATGTTCGCGCAACTGCCGGACGCGCAAGGCACCCCGCTGCCGACCGTGACACCCGCCCCGAAGCCCGCCGCGGCGCCCGCCCCCGGTCCTCGCCCCATCCCCGCGCGGCCGGTGGCGACGCCCCAGCCAGGGCGCGATGCCCTTGACCGGCTGGTGACCGCGGCGCTTGCGGCCAATGGCCGGGCCCTGCAGCTGACGGCGCTGAACGCCCTGTACCAGAAGGCCGGGCACACGCCGATCAGCGCGACACCGCACAAGTCGTGGCGGGCCTACCTGTCGAGCCGCCCCGATCTGTACGTGCTCGATCCGCGCGGCCCCGCGGCGATGGTGCGCCTGCGCTGACCGCCCTGTGCTTCGACATGCCCGAAATATCCTCGGGGGGCGCAGGCCCGCTGCGGGCCTGCGGCGGGGGGCAGACAGCCCCCCGGGGCTCCGCTCACCGCGCGTTCGACCCGACCGGGCGGGGCACCAGACGCTCGGCAATCGCCAGAAGCGATCCGTACCCATCGAGCATGGCGTCGGGGCCAAGCCGCGCCACGCCCGCGCCTTCGGGACCGAAGGCCACCAGCGCCACCGGCACCCCCGCAGCGCGCGCGGTCGCGACGTCGGTGTCGGTGTCGCCCACCAGCGCCGACACCGCCACCTGCCCCCCGGCCCGGTCCACGGCCAGCCGGTAGGGCGCGGGATCGGGCTTGCGCACGGGCAGCGTGTCGGCGCCCACCAGCGCGCCGAACAGCCCGCGCACCCCCAGCCGGGTGACCAGCGTCTCGGCCAGCCCCTCGGGCTTGTTGGTGCAGATCGCCGTCGCCCAGCCCGCCGCCCGCAACGCCTCGACCGCCTCGGCCGCGCCGGGATACAGCCGCGTGTGCCGGTCGATCGCGCCTTCATAGGCGGCCAGCAGCACCGGATAATCAGCGTCCACCATGCCTTCGTCCCAGCCGGGCGCCGCGCGCGAAAACCCCAGCCGCAGCATGGCCCGCCCGCCCCGGAACGCGGTCAGCGCGTCCTGCACCGGGTCCAGGACCGGCCCCAGCCCCCGCGCTGCAAAGCAGGCGTTCGCCGCCGCGATCAGGTCGGCCGAGGTATCGGCCAGCGTCCCGTCCAGATCGAACACCAGCGTCCGCATCCCGTCACCCCGCGCAGCTTTCCGCCCGGCCGCTGTAACGCGGCGTTGCCAGACGTGACAGCACCATGCTTGCAGCACCGCCGCGTGCGGGTAGAAGGGCGCAGAAAACGACAGCGAAGGTGGCCATGCAGACACATCTGATCGTCCTGGCGGCAGGCCAGGGCACGCGGATGAACTCGGATCTGCCCAAGGTCCTGCACCCGCTGGGCGGCGTGCCCCTGTTCGTCCACGCGGTCGAAGCGGGCCGCGCGCTCGACCCCGCGCGGATCGTGCTGGTCACCGGCCACGGCGGCCCGGCTGTCGCCGCCGCGGCGCAGTCCCATGACGAGACGATCCGGATTGCCGAACAGACCCGGCAGCTTGGCACCGCCCATGCCGTCGCCGCGGCGCAGGGCGCGATGGCGGGGGCCGAGGGGCTGGCGGGGGGCATCTACGGCGACACGCCGTTCCTGAGATCGG
>DBBA01000301.1 GCA_002291955.1 Rhodobacteraceae bacterium UBA996
GGTTGGGCGGCAGGAAGCCCCCCGCCATCAGCGGCCAGTCGGGGAAGGCGCGGCCCGCGTCGATGCCTGCGACCAGCGCGCCCAGGACGATCTGCAGGAAGGTCAGGTGCATGAGCCCCGTCGCCAGCCCGAACAGCCGCGGCTCTGCCGACCGGCGGGCCTGCATCAGCGCGACCTCGGACCGGCCGAGAAGGAACCCGTACCACGCGATCAGGCCCAGAATGATGAAGGCCAGCCCCAGATGCGTGGCGAGGCGATAGGAGGCGACACTGGTCATGCCGTCCTGCAGGCCGGAATGGACCATCCACCAGCCGATGGCGCCCTGCAGGCCCCCCAGCGCGCCGAGGATCAGCAGGCGCGGGGTCCAGCCGGGGGGGATCTGGCGCGCGGCAAGGAAGCCCAGGAAGCCCACGCCCCAGACCAGCCCGATCAGGCGGCCAAGCTGCCGGTGGCCCCATTCCCACCAGTAGATGACCTTGAACTCCTCCAGGCTCATGCCGCGGTTGACCAACTGGTACTGCGGGATCGCGCGGTAGCGGTCGAATTCCGCCTGCCAGTCGGCCGCGCTCATCGGGGGGATGGCGCCGGTCACGGGGCGCCACTCGGTGATCGACAGGCCGGAGTCCGTCAGCCGGGTCATGCCGCCGACGGCGATCATCACGCAGACGAGCAGGAACAGCGCGACCAGCCACGCGCGCACGCCGCGCCGGGCGCCGGTGCGGGCGCCCTCGGCGATGGCGCCCGCACGGGGGGCATGGCGGGTCGCCCCGTCCTCGACGTCCTCGAAGATGCTGCGCTTGCCGTTCATGCTGTGCCCCCGTCCGTGGCGGGGACAGTAGGGGCCGGTCGCAGGACGGGCAAGGTCAGGACCCTGAGTCTGGCGGCCCCGCGTCGCGCCGCCGCACGAGCTGCCGGAGCGCCCCGTGCAGAAGCTGCACGTCGGCGCGGGTCAGCGGCATCCGCGACCAGAAGTTGCGGAAGTTCAGCTTCATGGAGGCGACCTTGTGGGGCGGGAAGAAGAACCCGGCGGCGTCGAGCCTCTCCTCCCAGTGGTCGCCCAGGCGTTCGACCTCGATGGCGGGGGCCCAGTCGGTGCCCGCCAGTTCCACCCGTTCGGGAGGCGTGGTGTCCCCGGCCCGCCGCCATTCGTAGGCCATCAGGAGCACGCACTGGGCAAGGTTCAGCGACGGGAAGTCCGGGTTCACCGGGACCGACACGATGGCGGATGCCCGCGCGATGTCGTCGTTTTCGAGGCCGGTGCGTTCCGGCCCGAACAGCACGGCGGTGCGCTGGCCCTGCGCCGCACGGACCCGGGCCTGACGCATCGCTTCCTCGGGGGTCAACACGGGCTTGGTCAGGTCGCGTTCCCTTGCGGTGGTAGCGAGCACCCAGGTGGCATCCGCCACCGCATCCGACGTGCTGGCATAGGGCCCGGCGGTATCGAGGAGCCGCCCTGCCCCGCTGGCGGTGGCAACCGCACGCGAGTTCGGCCAACCGTCGCGCGGATCGACGACGCGCAGGCGCGACAGGCCGAAGTTCCACATGCCGCGCGCGGCGGACCCGATGTTCTCGCCCATCTGCGGGCGGACCAGCACGAAGGCCGGTTCGGGGAACGGATCAGGGATCGGATCGGGCATCACGGGGACCTTTGGCAGCGCGCGCGGGGTGTAGGGGCTGGCGCGGCCCCCCGCAACCCGTCCCCCCGCAACCCGCCCCGATGGTCAAGCGCGCAGTCAGGGGATATAGCGCCGGGACGCCAACCCCGGGGACGCCCCATGCCTGACGACGACCGCCCGCAGATCACCCTGATCACGCCACCCCGGATCGACCTCATCACGTTCCCCGACGCGCTGGCGGCGGTGCTGGACCGGGTGGCCGTGGCCTGCCTGCGCCATGCGGCGACCGGCGGGGACGAGGACCAGATCGCGCGCGAGGCCGATGCCCTGCGCGAGGTGGCGCACGCCCGCGACGTGGCCATCGTGATCGACCGGCACGTGGTGCTGGCCGAGCGGCTGGGGCTGGACGGTGTGCACCTGCTGGACGGCACCCGCAGCATCCGCGCGGCGCGCAAGGCGCTGGGGGCGGATGCGATTGTCGGTGCGTTCTGCGGCGTATCGCGGCACGACGGGATGACGGCGGCCGAGATGGGGGCGGACTACGTGGGCTTCGGTCCGGTGGGCGACACGGCGCTTGGCACCGGTGCGCAGGCCCCGCGCGACCTGTTCGAATGGTGGTCCGAGATGATCGAGGTGCCGGTGATCGCGGAAGGCGCACTGACGCCGACACTGATCCGCGACCTTGCCCCTGTGACCGACTTCTTCGCCTTCGGACCCGAGGTCTGGGGAGCCGACGATCCCGCCGCGGCGCTGGCGGCGCTGGACCACGCCATC
This sequence comes from Rhodobacteraceae bacterium UBA996, assembly GCA_002291955.1. Classification (GTDB taxonomy): domain Bacteria; phylum Pseudomonadota; class Alphaproteobacteria; order Rhodobacterales; family Rhodobacteraceae; genus UBA996. The sequence continues at coordinate 2,391 of DBBA01000301.1, forward strand.
GGCTGATCCGCGGGCTGCTGCGCCCGGCGGCACGGGCCAGCCCGGTTGCCCGAATTCGCGGCACCCTGCCCGCCCCGCGCGGGCCTGACCGGCCCTGTCCCTGTCCACCGCGGCGCCCCCGCTAACTTCCCCCCGTCCGGGCAACGCCGGACCGCAAGACTGTTGGGGACCGACCGACCATGACCATCCGCCTGACCCGCCGCGCCGCCCTTGGCTCGGCCGCCGCTGCTGCTGCTGCCCTTTCCGCCCCGCGCCTTGCCCGCGCGTCGGGGACGCCCCTGTCGTTCCAGTTCGACTGGAAGTTCAACGCCCAATTCGCGGGCGTCTTCAAGGCCATCGACGCCGGTCTTTCTGCGGGCGCGGGCATCGACATGACCCCCCGCCCCTGGGCCGACGGGGTGAACGTGGTGGCCGACGTGGCCGACGGCCGCGCCGACTTCGCCTGCGCCGAGCAGAACCTGATCATCGCCGCCCAGGCCGAGGGCGCGCCGGTGCGCGCGGTCGCCACGATGTTCCAGGCCTCGCCCTATGGCCTGATGACCGTGCCCGGCGGCACGCTGACCGGCCTGTCCGACCTGTCGGGCCAGACCGAGGGCGTCCATGTGGACGGCGTGAAGATCATGGCGATGGTGATGGGGGTATCCGGCATCTTCGACATCACGGTGACCGAGATCCCTTATGCCGACAAGTTCGCGCGTGTGCAGTCGGGCGAGTTGGCCGCCGTGCAGTGCTACGTGATCGACGAACCCATCGGGGTTGCCAAGGCGATCGGCGCGGAACCCGTGGTGATGAGGCTGTCGGATGCGGGGCTGGTGTCCACCGCGCAGACCATCGTGGTGTCGGAAAGGATGCTGGCCGACAGTCCCGACATGGTGCGCGCCGCCATGGCCGCGACGTTCGCGGGCTGGGCGCAGACGCTGGCCGACAAGCCCGGCACGGCGGCGATGGTGGTGGAGAAGTTCGTCGAACCGGGGTCGTCCTACGCCGATGTGGCCTATCAGACCCGCACACTGGAACTCCTGGAACGCTATGTGATGTCCGGCGGCACGCCGGGCCGGATCGACCCCGCGACCTGGGCCCGCGGGGCGCAGCTGATGCTCGACTACGGGATCGTGACCGCCCTGCCCGACTTGGGTGCCTCGCTGGCCGAGAGGTTCGTCTGACACCCCCATCCGGCGCTTGATTTCCGGTCCCGTCCGCGCGCAAATCCATCCACGCGCGGGCGGGGACTTCGAAGGGAGCGCCGCTGATGGACGATGTGGAGGGCGCGAGCCCAGCCGTGCCGCTGCCCGAGGTCGGGCGGCTGACGGTCGGCGAGATTCATGCAAGCCTTGCGCGGGGCTGGGACGACTTCCGCCGCGCGCCGCTGTTCGGGCTGTTCTTTTCCAGCGTCTATGTGCTGGGCGGGCTCGTGATCCTTGCCACGGGCGGGGGCATCGTCGTGTCCACGCTGATCGTCAGCCTCGGCTTCCCGCTGGTGGCCCCCTTCGCGGCCGTCGGCCTGTACGAGGTGTCGCGGCGGCTGGAAGCGGGAACGCCGCTGGTCTGGTCACAGGTGCTGGGCGTGGTCTGGGC
>DBBA01000013.1 GCA_002291955.1 Rhodobacteraceae bacterium UBA996
GCGATCACGGAGCATCGCTTTGCCCCGATCCGGCGGCTGATGTGGCGGTCCTCGGACCTCGATTTCGGCAATGCCGGGCGGCTGATTGCCTCGCTGGAAGCGGGCACCGACAGCGAGTGGCTCGTCCGCGCGCGCGAGGCCGACGACATGCTGGCCCTGCGCACGCTGGCCGACATCCCCGAGGTGCGGGCGCGCACGCTGGGCCCGCAGGGCACGAAGCTTCTGTGGGACGTCTGCCGCATCCCCGATTTCCGCAGCATCAGCCATGCGGAACACGCGGCCCTGCTGGAGCGCATCTTCGGCTTCCTCGCAGAATACGGGCGCGTCCCGGACGACTGGCTGGCCGACCACGTCCGCCGCATCGACCGCACCGAAGGCGACATCGACACGCTATCCAAGCGCCTGGCCTACATCCGCACCTGGACCTATGTCGCGCAGCGGCGCGGCTGGGTCGATGACGAAGCCCATTGGCGCGGCGAGACGCGCGCGGTAGAAGACCGCCTGTCGGATGCCCTGCACGGGGCACTGACCCGCGCATTCGTTGACCGGCGCACCAGCGTTCTGCTGCGGCGGTTGAAGCAGAAGGAGACCCTCGTGGCCGAGGTCAACGACAAGGGCGAGGTGGCCGTCGAGGGTCATGTCGTCGGGCGGATCGAGGGGTTCCGCTTCCGGCAGGATGCCAGCGCCACGGGCGACGAGGCCAAGACCCTGCGTCAGGCCGCGTTCCAGGCGCTGCGCCCCGAGTTCCACCTTCGCGCAGACCGGTTCTACAACGCGCCCGACACCGAGCTGGACTATACCGAACAGGGCGGCCTGATGTGGGGCGAACTGGCGGTGGGCAAGCTGGTCGCCGGACCCGAGGCGCTGAAGCCGCAGGTCGAGGCCTTCGTGGACGAGGACGCGGGTCCCGAGGTCGCCGAGAAGGTGAAGCGGCGCCTGCAGCACTTCATCGACCGCCGGGTGGCGACGCTGTACGACCCGCTGCTGGCGCTGGCCCGGGACGAGGCGCTGACGGGCCTGGCCCGCGGCTTTGCGTTCCGCCTGTCGGAACATCTGGGCATCATCCCGCGCGAACAGGTCGCGACCGAGGTCAAGGACCTGGACCAGGACGCGCGGGGCGCCTTGCGCAAGCACGGCGTGCGGTTCGGGCAGTACACGATCTTCCTGCCCGCGCTCCTGAAACCCGCGCCGACCCGGCTGCGGCTGGTGCTGTGGTCCCTGTCCAAGGGGTTCCAGGAATTTCCCGAAAGCCCGCCGCCCGGGCTGGTGACGATCCCGAACATCCCCGGCGTGGTGGAGGGGGCCTATGCCATGTCGGGCTATCGCCCGGCGGGGACGCGGGCCATCCGCATCGACATGCTGGAGCGGCTGGCCGACATCCTGCGCGGACAGGACGCCCGGGCCGGGTTCGAGGCGCGGGCCGACATGCTGTCGATCACCGGCATGACACTGGACCAGTTCGCCGACCTGATGCAGGGGCTGGGCTACCGCGCAGCGCGGATCGAGCGGCCCAAGGCGCGCCCGGTTCCGCCGGAGGTGGCGGCCCCTGTCCCGGTGGCCGACGCTGCCCCCGCGACCGAGGACACCGCGGAAACCCCGCCGGACGCCGAAGCGCCGGCTGCGGCGCCGGTCGAGACGCCCGTGGACGCGGCAACGCCCGAGGAAACGCAGCCCGCCGATGCTGCACCCGATGCCGCGCCGGTCGAAACCGAGGTGGTGTTCAGCTTCACCTGGGGCGGCCGTCCCCGCACCGAGCGTCCGTCTGGCGGCGAGCGGGGCCCGCGCGGGCCGCGCCGCGGAGCCGGGGGGGATCGTCCGCAGGGCGACCGAGGCAGGGGAGACCGCCCGCGCGGCGACCGCCCGGCCCGCACGCCCGCGCCCGATGCCGCCACCGCCGAAACTGCCCCCGCCACCGACGCCGCGACCGCTGTGCAATCGGCTGACGCGCGCGCCGACCGCCCGCCGCGGGACGGCAAGCGTGGGTCCGAGCGTGGGTCCGACCGGGGTCCGGGCCGCAACGAGGCACGGTCGGGTGACAAGCCCCGCAATGGCCGTCCGCCCCGCGCCGACGGTGACCGTGGCGGTAAGGACCGCGCAGCCAAGGACCGCGGCGGCAAGGACTGGGGTGGCAAGGACCGCGGCAGGGACCGGCCCGACGGCGACCGCCCGGCCAAGTCGTGGTCCGACCGGCCCGAACGGTCGCGCTCCGACAAGATCGATCCGGACAATCCCTTTGCTGCCGCGCTGATGGGCCTGCGCGACAAGCTCTGACGTGACCCGCGCCCCCGCGTCGCCACCGGACGGGGATGCCGCGGCCGAGGATCGCCTTGACCGCTGGCTCTGGCACGCCCGCTTTGTCCGCACCCGGACCCTGTCCGCAGCCCTGGTGTCGGGCGGCAAGGTCCGCGTGAACGGCCACCGCACCGTCAAGCCCGGCCACGCGGTGCGCCCGGGCGACGTGCTGACGGTGACGCTGCCGGGCGGGGTCCGGGTCGTCCGCGTCCTGTCCCGCGCCACCCGCCGCGGTCCCGCGCCCGAAGCGCAAGCGCTCTATGCCGACCTGTCGCAGGACCCCGACGCCGCTTGATTGATCTGGGCCGGTCGTCTAGTTGCCCTGAAGTCTCGCTTACCGGATCGCCCATGACCTACGTCGTCACCGACAACTGCATCGCCTGCAAATACACCGACTGTGTCGAGGTGTGCCCCGTGGACTGCTTCTACGAGGGCGAGAACATGCTGGTGATCCACCCCGACGAGTGCATCGATTGCGGCGTGTGCGAACCCGAGTGCCCCGCCGACGCGATCCGGCCCGACACCGAGCCGGACATGGCGAAATGGGTCGAGTTCAACCGGAAGTACTCCGAACTCTGGCCCGTCATCATCACCAAGAAGGACCCCCTGCCCGAGGCCGAGGCGCGCGACGGCGAGACGGGCAAGCTCGGCAAGTACTTCTCCGAGGTGGCGGGCCCCGGCGGCTGACCAGCTCCGGACGGCGCCCCGCGGGTGGCGCCTTCGGCTTGACCTTGCGGCAACAGGCACGCCACCCGCGCGATTCGCGGCACGGACGGGGCGCAGTTCCTGCGGGCGGGGCGCTCGTGCGACCCCACGTCGCGCAAGTTGCGCCGTACATTCATCATCTTGTCGCACACTCAGTGCATGGCGCTTTGAATCGCGTCCGGAAAATGCTATGTGTTCCCGCAGGACAGGCAGACCACCGCTGGCCGCCGTGCGCCAGTGATCGCAGCAGTACGAAACCACGACACGTCACGGGGGCGGAACCTACCCTCCCCGCGACGATTTCTGTCGCCGATGAAGACGGACCGCCTTCGAGGACACCCTGAATGACCAAGACCAAGACCACCGACTTCCGCCCGAACGACTATGTCGTGTACCCCGCACACGGGGTCGGTCGCATCCTGTCGATCGAGGAGCAGGAAGTCGTCGGCATCAAGCTGGAACTGTTCGTCATCTCGTTCGAGAAGGACAAGATGACCCTGCGTGTTCCCACCCACAAGGCCACCGAGGCGGGCCTGCGGTCGCTGTCCTCGCCCGATGTGGTGTCCCGCGCGATGTCCACGCTCAAGGGCAAGGCCAAGGTGAAGCGGGCGATGTGGTCGCGCCGGGCGCAGGAGTACGAGCAGAAGATCAACTCGGGCGACCTGGTCGCGATCGCCGAGGTGGTGCGCGACCTGCACCGTTGTGACGACCAGCGCGAACAGAGCTATTCCGAGCGCCAGCTGTACGAGGCGGCGCTGGAACGCCTGACGCGCGAGGTTGCGGCGGTGTCGGGGTCGAACGAGAGCGAGGCCGCGCGCAAGGTCGATGATCTTCTGATGTCGCGCGCCGCCTGATCGGCCGCCTCGGACGGATTGGAACGCCGCCCCTAGCCGTGCGGCGTTTGCCTGTCCGGGGGTCGGGGCTTGATCGTCCGCGCCCCCCGCCTAGCTGCCGACGGATGGACAGTATCCCCTTCCCCCCTACCCGGGCCGCAGGTCTTGAACGGCTCGCGGCGTTCCTGCCCCGTGCCGGGCGCGACTATGCCGCCCTGCGCAACTACGACCTTCCGGGGCATCCCCATGTGTCGGGTCTGTCGCCCTACGTCCGGCACCGGCTGGTGACCGAGGACGAGGTGCTGGCGGCGGTGCTGGGGCGCTATGCCCTGCCCACGGCCGAGAAGTTCGTGCAGGAGGTGTTCTGGCGTACCTACTGGAAGGGCTGGCTCGAGATGCGGCCGGGGGTCTGGGCCGACTATCGTCGCGGCCTGAAGGGCGCGCTGAACCGGGTGCAGACCGAGGGCGGGCTGCGCGCCGACTGGGAAGCCGCCTGCCGGGGCGAGACGGGGCTCGCGGGCTTTGACGGCTGGGCGCGCGAACTCGTCTCCACGGGCTACCTGCACAACCACGCCCGGATGTGGTTCGCGTCGATCTGGGTGTTCACCCTGCGCCTGCCGTGGGAACTGGGCGCGGATTTCCTTCTGCGGCACCTCCTGGACGGGGACCCCGCGTCGAACACCCTGGGCTGGCGCTGGGTGGCGGGGATCCAGACCCCGGGCAAGACCTATGCGGCCACGGCAGCCAACATCGCGAAGTACACCGAGGGGCGGGTGACCGGGCTGACCGGCCTGCCGGGCAACCCCGCCGCCCTGCCCCATGCCCCGGCTCCGCCGCCGATGGCCCTGCCCGTGCCCGAGGCCTGGGATCCCGGCGCCCGGACCGGCCTCGTGCTGACCGAGGACGACCTGTCGCCTGCGTGGCTTCTGGATCGCCTCGCGGGCGACGGGGTGGTGCCCGTGACCTCGGCAGTGCTTCTGTCCGATGATGCCCGGTCGCCCCTGGTTGCATCGTCCCTGGTGACGGCGTTCACGGACGGGGCGGTGGCCGATGCGCTGACCCGCCACGCGGCGCGACTCGGGTCCCCCGGGGTCACGCATCGGGGCGACGGGTTCGCCGCAGGTCTGGTGGAGTGGGCGCAGGCGGCCGGGCTGACCCAGGTGGTGGCGCCCCACGCACCCGCAGGCCCGTCGGCCGAGCGGTTGGGCCACCTTGGCCACCGGCTGGGCCAGCGGGGCATCCGGTTGGTCCGGGTCATGCGCCCCTTCGACCGCGCCGCCTGGCCCCACGCGACCCACGGATTCTTCCGCTTCAAGGACGCGATCCCGCGGCTGGTCCGCGACCTGCACCTGGCCCGAGCGGCCTGAAACGCGGGTTTGTGCACATGTGCACAAACACTCAACCCATTGATCCGTAGAGACTTGTGGTGTGCACGGTAAGGTTTCGGCAACCGGCATCACCGAAAGCCTGCCATCCCGCGCGTTGCCCACGGGCACCCGCGTGACCGGCGTGGCCCCTCCCGCCATCCCGTCCCGGCATGGTGGGAGGGAGGCGCAGACGACCGACCCTGCAGGCAACGGCCCGGCGCCGCCCGCCTGATGTTACCCGCCCGATGTCGCCCCCCGGCGCCTTGGCTTCGTCAGTCAGAACGCGCCCGGGGAGAAGCTGTCGGCGGTCGCGCGGTTCCAGCGGGAGAGGTAGCCCCCGCCCGCATCTTCGCCGCGCACGAGGAACCCCTCGGGCAGATAGGGCCAGGCCTCCTGCCCCGTGGTCATGTTCCCGCTGGCATCGCGCAGCGCGAAGTGGTGCGGCATGAACTGGCTCGGGTGGGTCAGCCCTGCGGCGCCCGTCATCTCGGCCAGGGCCTTGAGCGTGTTGCGGTGGAAGTTCGTCACCCGCACCGCCTTGTCCGACGGCACCAGCGCGCGCGACAGCATCGGGTCCTGCGTCGCCACGCCGACCGGGCAGCGGTTGGTGTGGCAGGACTGCGCCTGGATGCAGCCGACCGCGAACATGAAGCCGCGGGCGGAATTGGCCCAGTCCGCCCCGATGGCGAGCGCCCGGGCGATGTCGAAGGACGTCACCAGCTTGCCCGATGCCCCGATGCGGATGCGGTCGCGCAGGCCCGCCCCGCGGAGCGCGTTGTGGGCAAAGGACAGCCCTTCGATCAGGGGCATGCCCACATGATCGGCAAACTCGAGCGGGGCCGCCCCGGTGCCGCCTTCGGACCCGTCCACCACGATGAAGTCGGGGGTGATGCCCGTTTCCACCATCGCCTTGACGATGCACATGAATTCGCGCCGGTGGCCGATGCACAGCTTGAAGCCCACGGGCTTGCCGCCCGACAGCTCGCGCATCCGGGCGATGAAGCGCATCATGCCGACGGGCGTGTCGAATTCCGGGTGGGACGCGGGCGACACGCAGTCCACCCCCATCGGCACGCCGCGCGCCTCGGCGATCTCGGGGCTGATCTTGGCGGCGGGCAGCGTGCCGCCGTGGCCCGGCTTGGCCCCCTGGCTGAGCTTCAGTTCCAGCATCTTGACCTGCGGGTCAGCGGCCTGGCGCGCGAACGCCTCGGGGTCGAAGCGGCCTTCGGGCGTGCGGCAACCGAAGTAGCCCGACCCGATTTCCCAGATGATGTCGCCCCCGCCCTGGCGGTGATAGCGGCTGATCCCGCCTTCGCCGGTGTCATGGGCAAAGCCCCCGGCCTTGGCGCCCGCATTCAGCGCGAGGATCGCGTTCCCCGACAGCGCGCCAAAGGACATGGCCGAGATGTTGTAGATCGACAGGTCATAGGGCTGCGTGCAGTCGGGCCCGCCCACGCGCACGCGGAAATCGCTGTTCTCGATATGCAGCGCACGGACCGAATGGGTCACCCAGGCGTGGCCGGCATCATACATCCGCGCGCGGCTGCCGAAGGGACGCTTGTCCTCGACCCCCTTGGCGCGCTGGTAGACGATCGACCGCATGTCGCGGCTGAACGGTTCCTCGTCCTGGTCGGCCTCGAGCAGGTACTGCCGGATCTCGGGGCGGATCCCCTCGAACAGAAATCGCATGTGGCCGATGACGGGGAAGTTGCGCAGGATCGAATGCTTCGTCTGGCGATAGTCGTAAAGACCGAGAAGGCCGAGGCCGCCGAAGATGGCGGTGGGCACGAGGAACCACGGCGACATCGGCAGCGCCGCGACCGACCCGAGCGCGAGGGCGACCGATCCCGCCCAGGGCGAATAGCGCATCATCATCCGGACCCTCCCGTGGCGTTCTGCGCGGTGGCTCAGGGCTACACCGGATCGGTGTCGGGTTGGTGAACGAATTCGTGCGGCGCGCTTGATGGCCGGACGACGGGCGTCAGATGCGGTAGTGCGCGCGGTACCAGGCGACAAAGCCCGCCACGCCGTCGCGGATGTCGGTGGCGGGGCGGTAGCCGGTCAGGCGTTCCAGAAGGCCGCAGTCGGCCCAGGTGGCGGGCACGTCGCCGGGCTGCATCGGGAGCAGGGTGCGGCGGATGGGGGTGCCGAGGGCGTCCTCGATCGCGGTGATGAAGTCGGTCAGTTGCACGGGGGCCGAGTTGCCGATGTTCACCACGCGGAAGGGCGCGACGGGGGACAGGCTGTCGCCGGCCACGGGCGCGGGGCGGCTGTCGCCCGGGGGCGGCGGGGCGGCGTCGATCAGCAGGCGGATGGCGCGGGTGAGGTCGTCCACATGGGTGAAGTCGCGGCGCATGTCGCCGTGGTTGTAGACGTCGATGGCCTCGCCCTTCAGGGCGGCGGAGACGAACTTGAACAGCGCCATGTCGGGGCGGCCCCAGGGCCCGTAGACGGTGAAGAAGCGCAGGGCGGTGACGGGCAGGCCCCAGAGATGGGCCTGGGCGTGGGCCATGTGTTCCGTGCCGCGCTTCGTCGCAGCGTACAGGGTCATCGGCAGGTCGGCGTGATCGGTCTCGCGGAAGGGCATGGCGGTGTTGGCGCCGTAGACCGAACTGGTGGAGGCGATCAGGCAGTGCCGTACGCGCGCGGCCCGGGCGGCTTCCAGCAGGTTGAAGGTGCCCGTGAGGTTCGCGTCCACATAGGCGCGGGGGTTCTCCAGGCTGTAGCGGACCCCGGCCTGCGCGGCGAGATGCACGATCACGTCCGGTGCTGCGGCGGCGATGGCGCCCGACAGGGCAGCGTCGTCCTCGAGCATCGCCTCGGTCGCGGTGAAGCCGGGGGACTGGAGGAGGGCCGCGTGGCGGGCGTGCTTAAGCGTCACGTCGTAGTAGGGGGTGATCCCGTCATAGCCCGCGACGGTCCAGCCCTCGGCCAGCAGACGCCGGGCAAGGTGGAAGCCGATGAAGCCGGCGGTGCCGGTGATGAAGGCGGTGGGCATGGGCGGTCACTCCTGCGCGGGCGTCATGCACGGGGCGGCGCGCGGCGGCAAGAGGCGGGGGCGCTGCCCCCCATGCCTCCGGTCCCTCGGACCGGTGGCGGAACCGTAGGCAAACCCCGAGGTACTTGGACAAGGGTGAAAGCCACGAACGGCATATCTTCATCCTTGCGGAAATACCCCGGGGGGATGCGGCGAAGCCACACGGGGGGCAGCGCCCCCCGCCTTCCTCCGCCGGACGGCTCAGACCGAGACGGCGGCTTCCAGCGTCTCGCGGGCGATCTCGGCCTTGGTGCCGGACAGGGCGACGCTGCCCCGCTTCATCACCACGAAGCGGTCGGCGAGGCTGTAGGCGAAGTCGAAGTACTGTTCGACCAGTACGATGGCCATGTCGCCCTTGCCGCGCAGGTAGTCGATGACCCGGCCGATCTGCTGGATGATGTTGGGCTGGATGCCTTCGGTCGGTTCGTCCAGCAGCAGGAGTTTCGGGCGGATGATCATGGCGCGACCGATGGCCAGTTGCTGCTGCTGGCCGCCCGAGAGGTCGCCGCCGCGGCGGTGCTGCATGTCACGCAGGACGGGGAACAGGTCGAAGATCTCGTCGGGGATGCGGCGTTCGCTGCGGGGCAGGCAGGCGAAGCCGGTTTCCAGGTTCTCGCGCACGGTCAGGAGCGGGAAGATCATCCGGCCCTGCGGCACGTAGCCGAGGCCCCGGCGCGCGAGTGCCGTGGGACGTTCGCCCTTCGTGTCCTGGCCGTCGAAGGTGATCGTGCCGCCCGAGCGGGGGTGGGTGCCCGAGATGGCCTTGAGGAGCGAGGTCTTGCCCACCCCGTTCGTGCCCATGATGACGGTGACCTCGCCCGCGCGCGCGGTCAGGTCCACGCCGTTCAGGATGCGGCTGCCGCCGTAGTGCAGCGTCACGCCGCGGGCGTCGAGCATGTCAGCGGCCAAGGTACACCTCGATCACCTGGGGGTTCTTCGTGATGTGGTCGAGCGTGCCCTCGGCCAGTACCGACCCCTCGTGCAGGACGGTCACCTTGCAGTCGAGGCGGCGGATGAAGTCCATGTCGTGTTCCACCACCACCACGGCGCGGGTCCTGGCGGCCTCCTTCAGCAGCGTGGTCGTGTGTTCGCGCTCGCCCAGCGTCATGCCCGCGGCGGGTTCGTCCACGAGGAGGAGGCGGGGTTCCTGCGCCAGCAACATCCCGATTTCCAGCCACTGCTTCTGCCCGTGGCTGAGTTCGCCCGACTTGCGTGGCAACTGGTCGGCCAGCCCGATCTCCTGAGCCAATTCGTCCACCCGGGCTAGGTCGGCCTTCGTCGGGCGCCAGAACAGCACCGAAAGCGGCCCGCGGGGGTTCCTCAGGGCGAGGAGCAGGTTTTCCTGCACCGTCTGATCCTCGAACACGGTCGGGCGCTGGAACTTGCGGCCCACGCCGGCCTTGGCGATCTCGGCTTCCGACATGCCGAGGAGCGAGCGGGATTTCTCGCCCCACAGGACCTTGCCCTCGTCGGGGCGGGTCTTGCCGGTGACGATGTCCATGAAGGTGGTCTTGCCCGCGCCGTTCGGACCGATGATCGCGCGGAGTTCCCGTTCGGCGATGGAGAAGGACAGGTTGTTGATGGCGCGGAAGCCGTCGAAGGTGACGGAGACGCCGGAAACCTCGAGCAGTGCGTTCATGCCGGTCATTCTGCGGCGGCCTCGCCTTCGCGGAAGCTGCCCTTGGAGGGCCCGAGGTCGGCACCGTGGCGGTTCGGGGTGCGGCGGCGCTCGATCAGGTCGATCAGGCCGCCGAGCCCCTTGGGCGCGAAGATCGTGACCGCCACGAAGGACAGGCCCAGCACGATCAGCCACCAGTCCACCCAGCGGATCGTGTAGAAGCCGAGGTTCACGTCGGGCGCCCGGCCCCCGGTGAACCAGCTTGAGACGAGCGAGACGAAGGCCGCGCCGATGACCGCGCCGTAAAGCCGCCCGCGCCCGCCGATAGCGACCCAGACGGCGAGGTAGATCGAGGCGATGGGGGCCAGTTCGCCCGGGTTGATGATGCCCGCCTGCGGGTAGTAGAGCGCGCCCGCGAGCCCCGCGATCACGGCCGTCACGGTGAAGACGAAGAGCTTGTAGTGTTCCACCGCGTAGCCGAGGAAGCGCACCCGCGCCTCGTCATCACGGATCGCCTTCAGGACCGAACCGAACTTGCCCGACACGACCCAGGCGCAGAGGAGGTAGCCCAGGCCCAGCCCCGCGGCGGAGGCCCAGAAGAACCACATCGACATGACCGACTGGGGCACGGCGTCGAGGCCCGGCAGGTTCTGCAGGCCCGACAGCCCGTTGTTGCCCCGAAGCCCCGTGTCGTTCTGGAAGAGCCAGAGGGCAAGCGCCAGTGTCATCGCCTGCGTCAGGATCGAGAGATACACGCCGGTGACGCGGGAGCGGAAGGCGAGCCAGCCGAAGATCAGCGCGATCAGGCCGGGGACCAGCACCACGAGCGCCATCTGCGCCCAGAAGCTGTGGGCCAGCGCCCAGATCCACGGGAGTTCCGAGCCGCCGACGACGCCGAAGATCTGCACCGCGACCCCGTCGCGGATTTCCTGCGGCGTGGGTGGCAGGGGGGAGGAGGCGAGCGCCTGGACCACGATGATCTCGGTCCGGGCGTACATGAGCCACATGCCGAGCATGTAGCCGCCAAGCGCGAAGAAGGCCATGTGCCCGAGCGACAGGATGCCGGTGTAGCCCCAGATCAGGTCCATCGCCATGGCGACGAGGCAGAGGCAGAGCGTCATGCCCAGCGTCTTGACGAAGGAGGTGGGGATCGTGCCGGTGCCGTAGCCTTCCGACAGGAGGGTCACGGTCAGGGTGAAGAGCGCGAGGGCGCCGAGGAACCACAGGACCGAGGGCGTGCGGCGCAGGAAGCTGGTCGTCATGGGCGGGGGACCCGCGTGCGGGGCGCGGAGGCGGGGGGCGCTGCCCCCCGGTCCGGCTGTGCCGGACTCCCCCCGGGATACTTGGGACAGGATGAAGGGGCGGCAGCCGGACGGGGCTGAAGGCCGAGCGGGCGGCGTGGCGTCGGCATGGCGATCAGTCCCCTGCGGCCCGGCCCTTGAGCGCGATGAGGCCGCGCGGGCGGAACTGGATGAAGATGATGATGAAGAGGATCATGAAGGTCTGCGCAGCGAGCGTGTTGGCGGGGTTCATCCACTCGATCCCCTTCTGCAGGAAGCCCACGAGGCCCGCGCCTGCGAGCGCGCCGAAGATGTTGCCGACGCCGCCGACGACCACCGTCATGAAGCTTTGCACGATGTAGCCCGTGCCCATTTCCGAGGTGACCTGCGCAAACAGGCCGATGGCCACGCCTGCGATCCCTGCGATGCCCGAGCCAAGCCCGAAGGTCAGCATGTTGATGCGGCCGGGGTCGATCCCCATCGAGGCCGCCATGCGCGGGTTCTGGGTGACGGCGCGCACTTCGAGCCCCAGGCGCGTGCGCTTCATGATGAAGAGGAACACGCCGAGGAAGATGAGCGCGAGGACGAAGATCGCGATGCGGATGTAGCTGATGCTGACGATGTCGTTGATGACGAGCGACCCGTCGAGCCAGCCGGGCGAGGTCAGGGGCCGGGCCTGGGTGCCGAAGATGACCTTGGCCAGTTGCTGGAGCGCGATGGAGATGCCGAAGGTGGCAAGGAGCGTTTCCAGCGGGCGGTGGTAGAGGTGGCGGATCACCAGCCGCTCCATCGCCACGCCGGCGGCAAAGGTGACGGCGAAGGCGAGCGGCAGGGCGATGGCGAGGGACAGCGTGTGGTTGGCGATGAAGGTCTGCACCACGTAGCCGGTGTAGGCGCCCATCATGATGAACTCGCCATGGGCCATGTTGATCACGCGCATCACGCCGAAGGTGATGGCGAGGCCAATGGCCGCGAGGAAGTAGATCGAGGCGAGCGACAGCCCGTCGAGGGCGAGGTCGGCGGCCTGGTTCAGGCCAAGCGCGGTCTGGATAGGGGCCAGCGTGTCGTGAGCGGCGGCGGTGACGGTCGCGTCGCGTTCCGCGA
>DBBA01000012.1:0-627 GCA_002291955.1 Rhodobacteraceae bacterium UBA996
CCTCGGGACTGTCGGGCAGGCGTTCGCCGCGTTCCACGATCACGATGCGCAGGCCCGTGGGGGCGAGCCCCGCGGCCAGCGTGGCGCCGCCCATGCCCGACCCGATGATGAGGACGTCGGCGGTGGTCATGGGGTGATGCGCGCCTCGGTTGCCGGGTCGAAGACCACGGCCTTGTCCATGTTCACGGCAAAGGTGAATGGCTGGCCCGGCGTGGCATCCGCATCGGCGCGCATCCGGGCGATGGCGTCGCGGCCCGACAGCGTCATGGTGACGAAGGTATCGGCGCCCGCGGGTTCGGTGACGGTGACGGGGTTGGTCAGCATCTGGATGTTGCCCGACTTGCGGTCGGCACCGTCGGGGTCGGTGATCGCCTCGGGCCGGATGCCCAACAGGACCTCGCGCCCCGCCCAGGCGGCAAGGTTCCCCTGGCTCAGGCGCAGGGATACCGGGCCGCCCGCGGCATCGGTCAGGTCGGCGTGGGGGGCGCCGTCCCGCAGGGTGATGCGGGCGGGCAGGATGTTCATGGCGGGCGAGCCCATGAACGTCGCCACGAACACGTTCGCGGGCGTGTCGTAGATGTCCTTGGGCGTGCCCAGTTGCTGGACGTGGCCCTTGAACATGACGGC
>DBBA01000012.1:1025-11026 GCA_002291955.1 Rhodobacteraceae bacterium UBA996
CGCAGCTTCTGGTGCAGCTTCTTGATCTCGGTCCGCATGTCCACGCGCAGCTTCGCATCGAGGTTCGAGAGCGGTTCGTCGAACAGGAACACATCGGGGTTGCGCACCAGCGCCCGGCCCATGGCGACGCGCTGGCGCTGGCCGCCGGACAGTTGCCCGGGCTTGCGGGTCAGCAGGTGGTCGATCTGGAGAAGCTTCGCCACGTCGGCCAGCGCGCGGTCGCGTTCGGGCTTCGGCACGCCGTGCATTTCCAGCCCAAAGGTGATGTTCTGCGCGACCGTCATGTTGGGGTAGAGCGCGTAGGACTGGAACACCATCGCGATGTTGCGCTTGGACGGATGGACGCCGTTCATCACCCGGCCCTTGATCGCGATCTGTCCGGCGGTGATCGCTTCCAGCCCCGCGATCATGTTCAAAAGCGTGGACTTGCCGCAGCCCGACGGGCCGACGAGGACCAGGAACTCGCCCTCCTCGACCGCGATGTCGACGCGGTGCAGGACCTCGACGGCGCCGTAGGACTTGGTGACGTTGCGGATGTCGAGGAAGCCCATGTCGTTCTCCTGTCGTGTGCCCCCGGGGCGCGCAAGGTGCCCCGGGGGCTGGCTGGTCACTGGACGGCAGCGATGGCGTCGGCAAGCGCGGTGGCGCCCTCCTCGGCCGTCATCGTGCTGTTGAAGAAGGTGGTGATCGCGTCGGTCGCGGCGCCCACCACGGCGGCGTTGGCGGCGTGGGTTCCGGCGAAGGTCGGCAGCGCGGTGCCGCCTGCGTCATTCGCGGCAAGCGCGGCCGAGGTCGCCTGCGCGCAGGCGTCCATCGTCGACAGGTCCACGTCGGTACGCGCGGGGATCGCGCCCTTGGCCTGGTTGAAGGCGACCTGCACGGCGGGGTCCATGATGGCGCTGGCCAGCACTTCCTGCCCGCGGATCAGGTCGGGGTCGGTCTGGGTGAACAGCGACAACCCGTTGACCAGATGGACAAAGGCATCGCCCGCGGCCTTGGGCACCGGGATGCAGGCGTAGTCGTCGCCCGGGACCTTTCCCGCGTTGGTGAACTCGCCCTTGGCCCAGTCGCCCATGATCTGCATGGCGGCTTCGCCGTTGATGACCATGGCGCTGGCCAGGTTCCAGTCGCGGCCGGGGAAGTTCGGATCGACCATGCCGCGCAAGGCCGCCATCTGGTCGAACACGGCCACCATCGTGGGACCGCGCAGGGTGGCATCGTCAAGCTCGACCAGCTCCTGCCGGTAGAAGTCTGCCCCGCCGATGCCCGCCGCCACGGCTTCGAACATGTAGGCTTCCTGCCAGGCCTGCCCGCCATGGGCGAGGGGGATGATCCCGGCCTGAACGAAGCGGGGCGCCAGCGCGTTCAGTTCTTCCCGGGTCGTCGGATAGGCCGCGCCGATCCGGTCGAAGGCGGCTTTCGACGCCCAGATCATGTCGGTGCGGTGCACGTTCGTGGGCACGCTGACCCAGTGCCCGCCGATCTGGCTGAAGTCCTTGACGGCCTGCGGCACGGCGGCATCCCAGCCCTGCGCAGCGGCAAGGGCATCGACGTTGCCGAGCATCCCCTCGTTCGCCCAGTCGATCACGTTCTGGCCGAGCATCAGCATGGCCGCCGGCGGGTTGCCGGATGCGATGCGGGCCTGCAGCGCGGTCTTGGCCGCATCACCGCCGCCGCCCGCCACGGGCGCATCGGCCCAGGCGACGCCATCCGCCACAACCTTGTCGCGGACGGCGGACAGGGCCGCAGCCTCGCCCCCGCTGGTCCAGAAGTGCATGACCTCGACCGCCGGGTCGGCGAGGGCCGGGGCCGCGATGGCCAGCGCGAGGGCCGATATGGACAACGCCTTCATTCCTGTGTTCCTTCCTGTCGTTCGCCCGGTTCCGCTTTGCAAAGGGAGGGCTTGGGTTGAACATGACCGTCGGGCGGTTGCCGCCGCCCGGCGGTCTCCTGGGCTAGCCTTTCACCGATCCCGCCATCAGCCCGCGGACGAAGTAGCGGCCCGCGACGATGTAGACGATCAGGGTCGGCAGCGCGGCCAGGATCGCGCCGGCGAAGTGGACGTTGTATTCCTTGACCCCCGTGGACGACTGCACGAGGTTGTTGAGCGCCACCGTCATGGGCTGGTTCACCCCGCCAAAGGACGCGCCGAACAGGAAGTCGTTCCAGATGTTGGTGAATTGCCAGATGATGGACACGACGGCGATCGGCCCCGACACGGGCAGCAGGATCCGCCAGAAGATGCGGAAGAACCCCGCCCCGTCGATCTGGGCGGCGCGGACCAGCTCGGTCGGAAACGCTGCGTAGTAGTTGCGGAAGTAGAGCGTGGTGAAGCCGATCCCGTAGACCACATGCACCAGCACAAGCCCCGGGATCGACCCGGCAAGCCCCAGCTTGCCCAGCACCACGGCCATCGGGATCAGCACGATCTGGAACGGGATGAAGCAGGAGAACAGCATCAGCCCGAACACCCAGGTGTCGCCCCGGAAGCGCCATTTCGTCAGGACATAGCCGTTGAGCGCACCCAACAGCGTGCTGATCGCGACCGCAGGCACCACCATCAGGATCGAGTTCAGGAAGTACGGGCGCAGGCCCGTCGGCTCGACCCCGATCTGCGCGGTGGACCAGGCCGAGGCTCAGGGGGCGAGGGTAAAGTCCTGCGGCAGGGCCATCATGTTGCCGCCGGTGATCTCGGTCAGCGGCTTCACCGAGTTCACCACCATGACGTAGAGCGGCAGGAGGTAGAACAGCGCGAACAGCAGGAGCAGCAGGTAGATCAGCACCCGCGTGGCGCGGCCGGTGGAGACGGCGGTGTCCTGCGTGACGGCAGCGGACATCACTTCCTCTCCTTCAGTTCGGCGTAGAGGTAGGGGACCATGATCGCCGCGATGGTCATCAGCATGATGACCGCGCTGGAGGCGCCGATCCCCATCTGGTTGCGGGTGAAGGTGTAGGAATACATGAAGGTCGCGGGCATCTCGGTCGCCCGGCCGGGGCCGCCGCCGGTCAGCGCGATGACCAGGTCGTAGGACTTGATCGCCAGGTGGAACAGGATGACGAAGGCCGACAGGAAGGCCGGGCGCAGCATCGGGATGACGATGCGGCGGTAGAGCTGCCAGTTCGACGCCCCGTCGATCTGCGCGGCCTTCAGCATCTCATTGTCGATGCCGCGCAGGCCCGCCAGGAACATCGCCATGACGAACCCGGACGTCTGCCAGACCGCGGCGATGACGATGACGTAGAGGGCGTAGTCGGCGTCCTTGATCCAGGTGAAGGTGAATGTCTCCCACCCCCACAGGCGCATGACCTGCTGCAGGCCGATGCCGGGGTCGAGGAACCATTTCCAGGCGGTGCCGGTCACGATGAAGGACAGCGCCATGGGATACAGGTAGATCGGGCGCAAAACGCCCTCGCCCCGGATCTTCTGGTCGAGGAAGATCGCCAGCATCAGGCCGATGGCCGTGCAGATGGTGATGTAGAGCGTGGCGAAGATTGCGATGTTGGCAATCGCCGTGTGCCAGGCGGGCAGCGCGAAAAGGCGGGCGTAGTTGTCGAAGCCCACGAAGTCGAACCGGGGCAGCATCTTCGACCCGGTGAAGGACAGGACCACCGTGAAGGCGATGAAGCCGTAGACGAACAGGATCGTGACGGCGAAGGAGGGGGCCAGCACCAGCTTCGGCAGCCAGTCCTGCAGGCGGGTGCGGAAATCGGGCGCGGATGCGGTCATGGCGGTGGTCCCTGCGGATGCGGGAGGGGCGGCCCGCTCTCCGCCAGGCGGGAAGGGGCAACACGTCTGGTGCCGGGAGGGGGGGCCTTGCGGGTGTGGTCCGGCGCGGCCCCCTCCCCCTTTTCCCCCTCCCACGGGGGGAGGGGGAAGCGCCTGTGGCGGTCGGCCTTACTGCGCGGCAGCGACGGCTTCGGCGAGCGCGGCGGCAGCGGCCGCGCCATCGGCGTATTCGCCGTTGAAGGCCGCGGTGATCACGTCGTAGGTCGCGTTCTTGACCGACGCGGGGGCCGCGTGGCCGTGGGCCATCGACCCGAACAGCGTGCCGTTCGTGTTGGCCTCGGCCAGGTCCGCCATGCCCTTCTTGCCGCAGTCGTCGAACGCGTCGTTCGGCACGTCGGTCCGGGCGGGGACCGACCCCTTCACCACGTTGAACGCCGACTGGAACGCGGGCGCCATGATGGACGACGCCATCTGCGCCTGCGCGGCCTGCGCAGCTTCGCTGTCCACGCCGAACATCGCGAACTGGTCCGAGTTGAAGGTGACCGACCCTTGGGTGCCCGGGAAGCGGATGCAGACGAAATCGGTGCCCGGGACCTTGCCTGCGTTCAGGAATTCGCCCTTGGCCCAGTCGCCCATCATCTGCATCCCGGCCTCGCCGTTGATGACCATGGCGGAGGCGAGGTTCCAGTCGCGGCCCGAGAAGTTCTCGTCCATGTAGGTCGAGAGCTTGATGAGACGGTCGAACGCTTCGGCCATCGTGGCGCCGCCGAGTGCTTCGGGATCGAGGTCGATGAACGCCTGCTTGTAGAAGTCCGCGCCCATGCCCAGCACGACCGCGTCGAACACGGTGGCGTCCTGCCAGGCCTGCCCGCCGTGGCCAAGGGGCGTGATGCCGTTGGCCTTCATCGCGTCGAGCACGGCGACCAGTTCCTCCCACGTCTCGGGCGCCTTGCCGCCCGCGGCGTCGAGCGCGGCCTTGTTGATCCAGACCCAGTTCGTGGAGTGCACGTTGACCGGCGCGGCGATCCAGTTGCCGTCGTACTTCGAGAAGCCCTGCAATGCGGCGGGCACCACGGCGTCCCAGCCCTCGGCCGCGGCGACGGCGTTCAGGTCACCCAGCGCGCCCTCGCCCGCCCAGTCGAGGATGTCGAAGCCCAGCATCTGCACGGCGGTCGGCAGGTCACCGGCGGTGACGCGGGCGCGCAGCGTGGTCATCGCGGCCTCGCCCCCGCCGCCGGCCACGGGCATGTCCACCCAGCCCACGCCCTTTCCCGACAGATCGTCCTTGAGCACGTTCAGCGCCGCGGCCTCGCCCCCGCTCGTCCACCAGTGCAGGACTTCCACGTCCTCGGCCGCCACGGGTGCGGTCAGCACCATCAGCGCCGCGATGGCGGTCGCCGTTCCCTTCACGTATGCACACATCGTCTATCTTCCCACGTCTGCGTTGTTTTCCTGCGCCGGGGTGCCCCCGGTTCAGGCCGTCCTGACCCAAGGGGTCCGGGTGCGGCCCTGCCGCATGACCACGGACTTGACCTAGAGAAACTCCTCGAACCCGTAGCGCCCGATCTCGCGCCCCTGCCCGGACTGGCGCATCCCGCCAAAGGCGACCTCGGGGAAGCCGTCCATCCAGGTGTTCGTCCAGACCGTGCCCGCGCGGGCGTGGCGGGCGAAGGCCAGACAGGTGTGGACGTTCTCGCTCCACACGCCTGCGGACAGGCCGTAGTCGGCGCCGTTCACAAGGGCGAGGGTCTGGTCCAGCGTGTCGAACGGGGTGATGGTGACGACGGGGCCGAACACCTCGTCCCGGGCAATCGCCATGGCAGGGGTCACGCCCGCCACCACCGTCGGCTGGTAGAACTGGCCCGCCAGGCCGGGAACGGTCAGGGGTGCCCCGCCCAGCGCCACGGTCGCGCCCGCGTCGCGGGCGGCGGTGACGTGGCGATGGATGGTCCCGGCATGGGCGGGGGTGACGATGGCGCCGACCTGTGTGGCGGGGTCCAGCGGGTCGCCGACGGCCACGCGGGCGATGAGGGCTGTGACGCGGGCGGTGACGTCATCCGCGATGTCGCGGTGGACGAGGACACGGCTGCCTGCGTTGCAGCACTGCCCTGCGTTGAACACGGTGCCGAACACGACCGCATCGACGGCGCTGTCGAGGTCCGCGTCGGGAAAGATCACCTGCGGGTTCTTGCCGCCGAGTTCGAGGGCCACCTTCGTCAGCCGGTCGGCGGCGGTGCGGGCGATCAGGCGGCCCACGGCGGTGGACCCGGTGAAGGTGACCATGTCCACGTCCGGGTGGCGCGTCAGGGTTGACCCCACGGGGTCGCCGGTGCCGAGCACCACGTTGACCACGCCCGCAGGCATCCCGGCGTCGGCCAGCATCGCGGCCAGCATCACCGTGGTGGATGGTGTCATCTCGGACGGTTTCACCACGCAGGTGCAGCCCGCGGCGAGTGCAAAGGGCAGTTTCTGCGAGAGCATCCAGAAGGGGAAGTTCCACGGCGTGATGACCGATACCACGCCGATGGGCTGCTTCAGCACCAGGGCCAGGATATCGGGGCCAAGCGTGTCGTGGCTGTCGCCGGTGGCAGTGCGGGCCAGCGCCGCCGCGTAGCGCCACAGGTCCGCGGCGCCCGAAACCTCGCCCCGCGACTGGGTGATGGGCTTGCCGGTTTCCAGCGTCTCGACCAGCGCCATGGCGTCCACGTTGCCCTCGATCAGGTCGGCGACGCGCAACAGCACCCGCGCCCGGTCGCGGCCGGGCAGGCGGGACCAGCGCCCGTCGTCGAAGGCCGCGCGGGCGGCACGGATCGCGGCGGCGGCCTCGGGTTCGCCGCCAAGCGCCGAGCGGCTGACGAGGGTGCCATGCGACGGCGAATGGCGGTCGAGCGTCGCGCCGCCTTCGCTGTCGCACCAGGTGCCGCCGATCAGGTGGCGGTTGGTGCGTGGCATTGGGATCGCGGGGTGCTGCGTCATGCTCAGGTCCCCGGGAAGGCGGGTTTGCGCTTGGCGCGGAACGCGGCGACGCCTTCGGCCCGGTCGGCGCTGGCGGCAATGGCGGCGCTGCCCAGCGCCTCGATCATCGCGCCCGCATCCTCGCCCACGGCCGCGTGGATCATCGCCTTGGCGGTTTCCACCGCGCGGGGCGACAGGTCGGCCACGCGGGCGGCGATGGCTTGCGCGGCGGTGAGCGGGTCATCGGCCACCTCGGCCACGAAGCCGAAGGACAGGCACCGGTCGGCAGGGATGCGGCGGCCGAACAGGGCCATCTCGCGCAGCACCGGTTCGGGCAGCAGGCGGGCCAGCCGCTGGGTGCCCGACCAGCCCGGCACGATGCCAACCCCGGCCTCGGGCAGCGCAATCGTGGCGGACAGCGCCATCACGCGGATGTCGCAGGCCGCAGCCAGTTCCAGCCCGCCGCCAAAGGCGTGCGCATGCAGCACCGCGATGGTGGGCATCGGCAACCGCGCCAGCCGGTCGAACAGGCGGTGGCCCCCGCGCACCCAGGTCCGCGCGAACTCGGCCGGGGTCAGGTCACCCCAGGCGTTGATGTCGGCGCCGGCGCAGAAGGCCCGCGCAGGGGCCGCCGTCACCAGAACGCAGGCGACCCCCGGGTTGCGGTCGAGCGTATCCAGATGCACGGCCATCTGGCCCAGCATGTCCACGGTGAAAGCGTTCAGCTTCGCGGGGTTGTCCAGCCGCAACTCGGCCACCGGGCCCGCGATGGACAGGTGCACCGCGGTCATGGCCGCCACCCCATCGGTCCGTCCGCCAGCAGCGACAGGGGCATGGGGCGCGCATCGGGGGCCACGCGCACGCGGCCCTCGCTCGCGCCCTCGATATCCCGCGCGGGGTCGATACCCGGCATCACCTCGGTCGCCACCAGCCCCTCGGCGGTCAGCCGCATCACGCAGCGTTCCGTGACGTACAGGACATCCTGCCCCTGTTCCCGCGCCCGGTTGCCCGAGAAGGTGACGTGTTCCACCTGATCGACCATCTTGGCGAACTTGCCCGGCCGTTCGACGGTGATGCCCGCAGGCGTCAGCGCGATCTGCGCCCCGGCCTCGAACCACCCCGCGAACACGATCTTGCGGGCGTGCGAGGTGATGTCCACGAACCCGCCGCAGCCTGCGGTCAGATACGGCTTCTTGCCGAGCTTCGAGACGTTCACATTGCCCTGCCGGTCCACCTCGAGGAACGACAGGAAGGACAGGTCGAAGCCCGCGCCCTGGAAGTAGATGAACTGCTGCGGGGACGGCACGAAGCCCCAGGCGTTCGACGCGCAGCCGAAAGCGAAGCCGGTCAGGGGCATGCCCCCCACGGCGCCCTGCTCGATCGCCCAGGTCACGGCCTCGGGGTGGCCTTCTTCCAGCAGGATGCGCGGGACCATGGCCGAAATCCCGAAGCCCAGGTTCGCGACCATCCCGCCCTTCAGTTCCATCGCCGCGCGGCGGGCGATGACCTTTTCGACGCCGGGGTCGGCCAGGTCGAAACTGGCCCACGGGCGCATGATCTGGCCGGAGATCGCCGGGTCATAGGGGGTTTCGCAGGTCTGCTTCTGGTCGGGATCGACCACGATCAGGTCCACCAGATGCCCCGGCACGCGCACGTCATGGGGCCGCAGCGACCCCGCGGCGGTGACACGCGACACCTGTGCGATGACCAGCCCGCCATGGTTGCGGGTGCAGATGGCCTGTTCGAGACCGCCCAGATACGCGCCCTCGTGCTCATAGGTCAGGTTGCCGCGTTCGTCGGCGGTGGTGGCGCGCAGGATGCAGACATTCGGGATGATGTTGGGGAAGTGCAGCCAGGTCTGCCCCCCGAACTCGACCCGGCTCACGATGGGCTGGGCGGCGGCGCTGGCGTTCATGGCGCAGCCTTGGCGGACAGGGTCGGCGAAGGTGTCCATGCCCACGCGGGTCAGCACACCGGGGCGGCGGGCGGCGGCTTCGCGGTGCATGTCGAACAGGATGCCGGACGGCACGTTCCACGCGGCCACCCGATCCTCGACGATCATGCGCCAGATGTCGGGCATCGGCAGGCTGGACGGACCCGACGGGTAGGACCCGGCGAGGACGCGCGCCAGAAGGCCGTCCTGCGCCAGATGCTCCATCCCCTTCACCCCGTACATGTCGCCCGCGGCGATGGGGTGCAGGGTGGTGATGGCGCGGGGGTGGCCTTCCGCGCGGAACCGCTCGCCCAGCGCCCTCAGCACGAGGTCGGGGCAGCCGAGCGCCGAGGACGAGGAGACCGTGACCACCGCCCCGTCCTGGATGCGGGCGACAGCCGTGGCGGCGGGGACGACCTTGGTCATGCGGCGGCTCCGTAATCCACGGTCTGGCGCTGGCCCGTTTCCGCCGCCCGGCGCACCGCGAGCGCCACCGCGAGCGAGGCGATGCCGTCCGGCCCCGTGGCAGCCGGGCGCCCCTGCCCCTGCGTGGCGGCGACGAACGCGCGGATGCCGGTCAGGTACAGGTCGTCCGTCGGGAACGGGACGGCTTCGGTCCCGGCGGCGGTGACAAGGGTCACCTCGCCCACGGGCGCCTGCGTCATCACGCCCCGGGCGAAGATCGACCCTTCGGTGCCGTGAAGCTCCAGCCCCGATCCGGCGAAGGGGTGGGTGAAGCTTTCGTGGCTTTGGACCATCGCGCCGGATGGCATGGTCCAGACCGACATCGCGCTGTCCTCGACCCCCTGCCCGAGGCCCGAGGCGCACATCTGCGCCACGACCACGGCGGGGTCCTCGCCCAGCAGGAACCGCGCCACGTCGGCGTCATGCACGGTGATGTCGGGGATCACGCCGCCGCCCGCGCCCGGGTTGTCGATCCGCCAGCGCACAGCGCGTCGGGCAGGTGCACCGCATGGAACAGGCGCAGCGACAGCACGCGCCCCATGCGCCCCGCCGCGATCAGGTCGCGGATGGCGCGGTGGCTGCCCGAACAGCGCAGGTGGTGGTTGGTGGCAAAGGTCAGCCCGGCGGCATCGGCGGCCGCGACCATCTGCACGGCCTCGGCCAGCGTCATTCCCAGCGGCTTCTCGCACAGCACATGCTTGCCCGCGGCGATGGCCTGCATCGCCTGGGGGAAGTGCTTTTCGTTGGTCGAGGAGATGTAGACCGTTGCGGTCGCCGGATCGGCCAGCAGCGCGGCCAGGTCGGTGCCCGCGGCGGGGATGCCGTTGCGGCGGGCAAAGTCACCGGCGCGGGCCTGCGTGCTGCTGTGGACCCAGGCGATGTCCTGCCCGGCGGCGCGCAGGGCGCCGATCACATGCCCTT
>DBBA01000012.1:11172-11292 GCA_002291955.1 Rhodobacteraceae bacterium UBA996
CGATGGCCTGCATCGCCTGGGGAAAGTGCTTTTCGTTCGTCGAGGAGATGTAGACCGCCCCGGTCGCGGGATCGGCCAAGAGCGCGGCCAGGTCGGTTCCCGCGGCGGGGATGCCGTTGC
>DBBA01000011.1:0-13328 GCA_002291955.1 Rhodobacteraceae bacterium UBA996
AGTCGCCCCTCGCGGTGGTCCATTACCTGTTCCTCGCCGACAACGCGGCGGTGGCGCAGGCGAAGCTGATGGCGGCGCTGGCCCAGACCCTGCCGATCACGCTGGCGGGGATGGCCGCGGGCATTGCCACGGCCTTTGCCCTGTCCGTCGCGTCGCACCTGTCGCCGGGGTTCACCCGCGCCTTCCTGCCGGTGGCGCTGGTCACCCAGACCATGCCGCTGGTCGCGCTGACACCGCTTCTGGTGCTCCTGCTGGGCCGAGGGCCCGCGGTGACGCTGTGGATCACCATCTCGGTCACGTTCTTTCCGGCCTATGTCCTGATCGTGCAGGGCCTGGCGCAGGTGCCGCGCGCCGCGCTGGACCTGCCGCGCGCCTATGGTGCCCGCGCCTGGACGCAGGTCCGCCTTGTGGCGATCCCCGCGGCGCTGCCCTGGCTGTTCGCCGCGATCCGCACCACCGCGCCCCGCGCGCTGCTGGGGGTGATGATCGCGGAATGGCTGGCGACGGGGCGGGGGCTTGGCAATCTGCTCAACCAGTCGCGCGGGCAACTGGATTTCGGCATGATCTGGTCCGTGGCGATGGTCAGCGTGCTGGTGTCGGTCGCGCTGTACCTGATCGCCTTGCAGGTGGAACGGTTCGTGCTGCGCCGACGCCAGCACGCCAGATGACGGCGCTCCGCCGCCCCGTCTGCCGATCCGCCGCTCAGGCCGGCACGACCTGCGGCGCGGCCACACGCGCACCGCGCGCGTCGATCCGACGGCCGCTTTCGGCGCCGAACAGATGCAGCGCATCGGGCCGCACGGTGACCCCGACCGCATCGCCATCGCGCAGGGCGTGCTTGTCGGGCGACAGCACGGTCAGGGGCAGGTCCTCGACCAGCAGGTGGTAAAGCCGCCCCGACCCCAGTTCCTCGACAAAGTCGACGCGCGCCTGAAGCTCGGCCGTGCCGGGTGCGACGATGGTCAGCTGCTCGGGCCGCAGACCCACCTGCACCAGCTGCCCGTCGGCCGCGGTGGCCACATCGCGGGGCAGGTCCAGCACCTGGCCGTCGCCCAGCACCACCGCGGCGCGGGCCGCCGACACCTGCCCGGGCAGGAAGTTCATCGCCGGGCTGCCGATGAACCCGCCGACATAGACGCTGGCCGGGTGGTCATAGATCTCCTCGGGGGTGCCGACCTGCTCGATGGTGCCCTTGTTCATCACCACCAGACGGTCGGCCAGCGTCATGCCTTCGTGCTGGTCATGGGTCACGAAGACGCTGGTCGCCTCGATCCGGTTGTGGATGCGGCGGATCTCGTGGCGCATCTGCACGCGGAGCTTCGCATCGAGGTTCGACAGCGGCTCGTCGAACAGGAACACGCGCGGTTCGCGGATGATCGCGCGGGCCATCGCCACGCGCTGCCGCTGGCCGCCCGACAGTTGGCCCGGCCGGCGATCCAGGAACTCGTTCAGTCCGACCGACTGCGCCACCCGCTCCACAGCCGCGCGCCGCTCGGCCCGGCCCACGCCCGCCACCTTGAGCGCGTAGCCGATGTTCTCGGCCACGGTCATGTGCGGGTAGAGCGCGTAGTTCTGGAACACCATCGCACAGCCCCGCTGCCGCGGTTCCAGGTCGTTCACCACCTGCCCGGCAATGGCGATCTCGCCCGCGGTGATCGCTTCCAGCCCCGCGATCATCCGCAACAGCGTGGACTTGCCGCAGCCCGACGGGCCCAGGATCACCACGAACTCGCGGTTGCGGATCTCCAGGTTGACGCCCTGCATGATGCTGTCCTTGCCATAGGACTTGGCGACGTTGCGGATCGAGATGTCGGCCATGTGCGTCTCCTACTTGTCGGTGTTGATCAGGCCGCGCACGAACCAGCGCTGCATCAGGACCACGACGACGATGGGCGGCACCATCACGATCAGCGTGCCCGCCATCGCAAGGTGCCAGGTGGGCGTGCCGCCGCCGGTGGTGAACTGGTCGGGCACCAGCGTGCCCAGCTCCACCGCCACCATGCCGTAGTTCGCCCGGTCCGTGATGATCAGGAGCGGCCAGAGATACTGGTTCCAGGCATAGACGAACATGATCGTGGCCAGCGCCGCGATGTTGGTGCGCGACAGGGGGATCAGCACGTCGATCAGGAACCGGATCGGCCCGGCGCCGTCCATCTTCGCGGCCTCGACCAGCTCGTCGGGAATGGTCAGGAAGAACTGCCGGTACAGGAACGTCCCGGTGGCCGTGGCGACCAGGGGCAGGATCAGGCCGGTGTAGCTGTTCAGAAGGTTCCATTCGAGGTTGACCTGCACGCCCGACAGCGTGGCGATCAGCGCCGTCAGGCCCGTGGCGTCCAGCATCGCCTGGAACGGCGACAGCGCGTTCGCCGCCACCGCATAGGTCGGCACGATGCGCACCTCCAGGGGCAGCATCAGCGTGATGAACACAAGCCAGAACACGAGCATCCGGCCGCGGTAGTTGAAGAACACCAGGCTGAACGCCGTGATGCAGGCGACCGCGATCTTGCCCACGACCACGCCCACCGCGACGATCACGGTGTTGGTGAACTTCGTGCCCATGTCGGAAATCGCCCAGGCCTGCTCCAGGTTCACCAGGAACTGGTCGCCGGGCCACAGCTCGACCGGGGCGGTGTTGACCGCCGTCATGTCGTGGGTGGCGGCCACGAAGGCGATCCAGACGGGAAACAGCAGAAGCAGCAGCCCGGTGACCAGGATCACATGGGTCAGCGCGTTCAGGACCGGCGTACGTTCGATCATCGGGAAGCTCTTCCTGTCAGGTGTAGTGCACGCGCCGCTCGATGTAGCGGAACTGCACGAAGGTCAGCGCCATCACGAGGACCATCAGGATCACCGACTGCGCCGCCGCGCCCGAGTAGTCGAAGCCGCGGAAGCCGTCGGCATAGATCTTGTAGACCAGCAGGTCCGTCGCGCGCGCAGGGCCGCCGCCGGTCAGCACATCGACGATGCCGAAGCTGTCGGTGAAGCTGTCGGTGATGTTGATGACCAGGATGAAGAAGAACGTGGGCGCGATCAGCGGCAGCTGCAGGTCGCGCATCCGGCGCATGGGGCCCGCGCCGTCCATCGCGGACGCCTCGATCAGGCTGCGGGGGATCGACTGCAGGGCAGCGAGGAAGAAGATGAAGTTGTAGGCGATGCTTTTCCAGGCACCGGCCACTACCACCATGATCACCGCCTGCGTGCCGTTCACCGTGGGGTCCCAGAAGCCCGGCAGGACCTCGTTGATGTAGGACAGGATGCCGGCATGGGGATTGAACACGAAGCGGAACGCCAGCCCCACCGCGGGGGCCGCAATGGCATAGGGCCAGATCATGCCGACCCGGAAGAACTTGTAGCCGCGCAGCTGGCGGTCGGCGAACAGGGCCAGGACCAGGGCCATCGACATGGCCAGCGCCGTCGAGGCGATGGCGAACACGAAGGACACGCGCACCGAATTCCAGTAGTAGGCGTCGCTCAGCAACGTGCGGAAGTTCTCGAAGCCGACCCAGGTGTTGCCGCCGCCCCAGGGCTGTTCCAGCGTGAGCGACCAGTACAGGGCCTGGCTTGCCGGCCAGTAGAAGAACACGAAGATGATCAGAAGCTGCGGTGCCACCAGAAGCGCCGCGATCCAGTTCGCCTTGAAGTAGGCCCGCCGCATGTCCGTTCCCCCACACGAGAGGGGCGCGGCGGTTGGTCCGCCGCGCCCCGGTGTCGTCCGTCACCGCATTACGGGAAGGTCTTGCCCGCGTAGGTGCGCTCGAAGCGGTCGAGCAGGTCGTTGCCACGCGCCACGGCGGTGTCGAGGGCTTCCTGCATCGTCTTCTGCCCGGCCAGGGCGGCCTGCACCTCGTTCACCCACTCCGCGCGGATCTGGATGAAGCTGCCCAGGCGGATGCCGCGGGTCAGGTTGGTGGGTTCGGTGTAGGTCAGCGACTTCATCGCGATGTCGCGGTTGATGAAGGGCTCGCGCGCATAGAACCCTTCGGCCAGAAGCGCGTCATAGGTGGACTTCGTCACCGGAATGTAGCCGGTGTTTTCCAGCAGGAACTGCTGCTCGGGCTTCGTGGCCAGGAACGCCAGGTAGTTCGCCGCGGCTTCGTATTCCGCGTCGGTCTTGCCCGACAGAACCCACAGCGACGCGCCGCCCACGACGGTGTTGTGCCGCGCGAAGCCCTCGTACACCGGGATGATCTGCACGTCCCAGGCGAACGACGGGGCCAGCTTGTGCACCGTGTTGTGGTCGGCGATCGACGAGAAGAAGATCGAGCATTCGCCCGACACGAAGCTGTCGCGCGCGGTCATGCCCGACTGGGCGGTGCGGATCTGCGCCACGCCTTCGCCGATCCAGCGCTGGATGTTCTCCATGTGCTGGACGTGCTGGGTCGTGTTGAACAGCAGTTCGGTGTCAAGCCCGGCATACCCGTTGTCGTTCGACGCCACCGGCACATTGTGGACCATCGAGAACTGCTCGAGGTCGATCCACGTGGACGGCGCATAGGCCAGCGCGCAGGCCTGCCCGCTGTCGCGCAGCGCGTAGAACGCGGCTTCCATGCCTTCCCAGGTCAGCGGCGCCTCGGTGATGCCGGCGGCGGCGAAATGGTCCTTGTTGAAGTAGTAGACCGGCGTCGAGGAATTCCAGGGCATCGAGAAGAACTCGCCCGTGGACGCCGAGTAGTAGTTGGCGATGCCGGGGAAGTAATCGTCCCAGTCCACCTCGATCCCGGTGTCGGCCATCAGCTTGTGCACCGGGTAGAACTCGCCCGACAGCATCAGGTCGGCGGTGCCGGCGTCGAACGATTGCAGGAGGGTCGGGTGCTGGTTCGCGCGGAACGCCGCGATGGTGTTCTGCACGGCCTGGTCATAGCCGTCCTGGCCGATGCAGACCGCCTCGTACTTGTCCTGGCTCGCGTTGAAGCGGTTGCAGGTTTCCAGCACGACGGCGCCCAGGTCGCCGGTCAGGCCGTACCAGTATTCGAACTTGACGCGGTCCTGCGCGCCGACGCTGCCGGCGGCAGCGATCGCAAGCGCCGCGACGCTGCAGGCGAGTTTCATGGTCATGGGTGTCCCCCTGTGAAGCAAGCGCCGCGCCAAGGCGGCACGGACCCCGCACTTGCACTGGACAGATGACCGACGGTTCACGGATCGCTGACAGGTTGTTGATGTTTCTGCGACGGTCTTGTGTCGGGCAGGGGGAGGGCCCCGTTGCCCGACAGGCTGTCCGGCCCCTCCCCCGGGCCGTCGGCGCCGCCGTCGGCGCCCGGGTCAGTCCCAGCCGAACAGGCCGTCGGCCAGGTCGATGTGGCGGTCGAGGTAGTCGTGGAAATGCACCACGACCCCGTCCGCATCGGCCAGCACCACCGCCATCTGCGCGGGCCCTTCCAGCCGCCGCTGGCGCCCCGCCTGTCCCGGCAGGTGCGGCGAGACCGAATAGTGCGATCCGGCCAGCGTGGTCATCGGCAGGCCCTTCCACAGGCCGACGGTCGGCAGGTGGACGTGCCCCGCGATCACCATGCGCACGTCGGGGTGGCGCGCCAGGACCCTGGCATAGTCCTCCGGCTCCTCCAGCTTGATCCGGTCCACCGGCAGGGACAGGTGATTGGCGTGGTGGTGCTGCACCACGATCACCGGGCGGTCCGCCGCCTCGTCCAGCCGCGCGGCCAGCCAGTCCCGCCGCCCGGCGCACAGCCGCCCCGCGACCACCCCGGGTTCCGAGGTGTCGAGCAGCACGATCCGGTAGCCCCTGGCGTCCAGCACGCGCGACACCCGGCCCGCCGGGTCGTCCTGATCCGCGCCGAACACCGACAGATAGGTCGGGCGGTCGTCGTGGTTGCCGAGCGTGATGTGCACGGGCAGCGTCAGGTCGGCAAGCCGGTCGCGCAGGTGGTGATAGGCCGCGGCATCGCCCCGGTCGGCCAGGTCGCCCGCGATCAGGACGAAGTCGGCATCGGCATGGTCGCGGTTGATCGCCGCGATCCCCGCCGACAGCCGCGCCCCGGTGTCCAGCCCGTTCACCGCCGTCCCCGGCGGCCCCAGGTGCAGGTCGGACAGGACGACGAACTTCAGCATCCCGGTCATTCCGCCAGCCCCCGTTCCGCCAGCCAGCGCGCGGACGGGATCACCCCCTGCTTGTCGCGCAACTCCAGGATCAGCCGCGGGTTCGACGTGACCTGCCCCAGCGCGGCAAAGACCGCCTCCCACCGGATCGTGCCGAGGCCGATCTGCCAGTGCCGGTCGGCGTAGCCCTCGGTATCCTGCAGGTGGACGTGGTGCAGCCGGTCGCCCGCCGCCCGCACGTAGAAGTCCACCGGCGGCGCACCGGTGGACACATGGGCATAATGCGCATGCCCCGTGTCGATCGAGATGGCGAGCGCGGTCCACCCCAGCGCGTCAGCCAGCGCCACGCGGTCGGCCGGATCCTTGTCCTCGATGTTCTCGATCACGAAAGTCACGCCCATCCCGTCGGCCCGCGACAGCGCGGCGGCCAGGGTATCGCGCGCGGCCGTCAGCATCCGGTCGGCATCGGCGGGATAGACGCCCTTGTGGTTGTAGCCCCAGGTCGTGAACGGCGAATGGATCACCACCTGCGTCGCGCCCAGCACGCCGCAGACATCCAGCACCTGGTCCAGCCGCCGCCGCACGACGGCCCGCACGTCGGGGTCGTAGGACGCGATGGTGAAGCCCCAGAACGGCCCGTGCAGGCCCAGCCGCCCGGCATGTCCGTCAAGCAGCGCCTTGGCCCGGTCGGCGGCAGGGCGCCAGTCGCCGTTCAGCACCCCGGCATCGACGAAGCTTTGCAGCTCCAGGTCGCGCGGGTGTTCGCGCAGCCAGTCGCGGTGGGCCGCAAGGTCATCCAGACCAAGGGCAGCACCAAGGATGGGACGTCGGGTCATGCAGGGAACTCCGGAACATGATGGGAAAAGCCGCGGCACCCGGGTCCCGGGGCCGCCGGTCGCTCGGTCGCAGGGAATTGCGACAGGCGGGTTTCAGACCCGTGTCATTTGCCGAACATGTGGGCCGGGTTCCTCGTCCCGGGCCGGTCCGGGCGCGTCGCGCTTGCCCAACGGCGGACCGGCCCATATCACTCGGGCACCCCCTGTCCCCGGAACAGGGCCGTCCGGGGCAGGTGAGCGTCGATGAAGATCCTGGTCGTTGCCGACATCCACTACGCCCTGAAGCAGTACGACTGGCTGATGTCGGTCGCGCAGGACTTCGACCTGGTGGTGGTGGCGGGCGACCTGCTCGACATCGCGTCCATCGTCGAACGCCGCGCCCAGGTGGTCGTGGTGCGGACCTACCTCGAGGAACTGGCCAGCAAGACGCGGGTGATCGTCTGCTCGGGCAACCACGACCTCGACGCCCCCGATGCGCATGGCGAGAATGCGGCACTGTGGGTGCGCGACCTCGACATGACGGGCCTCGCGGTGGACGGGTCGAACCTGTTCGTGGGCGACACGCTGGTGTCGGTCTGCCCCTGGTGGGACGGCCCCGGATCGCGCGCGGCCCTCGCCGAACAGCTTGCCGCCGGGGCCGCGCTGCGGCGCGGGGCGTGGATCTGGGTCTACCATGCGCCGCCCGCCGACAGTCCGGTCAGCTGGGGCGGCACGCGCCATCATGGTGACCGGGAACTGAGCGGGTGGATCGCCCAGCATGCGCCCGACATCGTGCTGTCGGGGCACGTCCACCAGTCGCCCTTCGTGCGCGACGGATCGTGGGTGGACCGGATCGGCACGACCTGGGTGTTCAACGCCGGCCAGCAGATCGGCCCGACCCCCAGTCACATCATCGTCAACACCGACGCGCAGGCCGCCATCTGGTTCTCGATCAGCGGGACCGAGCAACTGGCGCTGGACCAGCCCCTGGTGCGGCCCCTGCCGCCCCTGTCGGCGCTTCCGGACTGGCTCAAAGTCTAGGGTCGTCGCGCGTTGCGGCGCCCGGGGGGTCGGTCCGCGGTGCCGCGGCGTCGAGTTGCTGGTTCAGGAGCGACCCGAGGATGCGGTCCACCATGCCGAGGTGGTTCTGCTCGTCCTCGAACTGCCGCTTCAGGTCGGCCAGATAGGTGGTCGCGTCATGCAGCCGCTGCGCCAGCATCCGCGCCGTATGCAGCGCGATCGCAGGGCTCGCGCCGAGGAAGCCGTCCGCCTCCTCGATCACATGGGCCTGCACGGTGGTGCGGGCCACGACCGTAGCGGTGGTCGGCCGGTCCAGCAGGATCGACATCTCGCCGAAGATCGCGCCGGGCGTCCGCACTGACGCGACCTGTACCTCGCCCTTCAGGACGATGACCTCGCCTTCGCGCAGGACCAGCAGCCTGCCGCTGGGGTCGCCTTCGCGGATCAGCGTCGTCCCGGGGGCAAAGCTGTGCACGGGAAGCCCCTCGCAGGCTTGCAGCGCAGAATTCATGCGATCCCTCCGTCCTGACCGGAACCTGACATCGGGCCGCGCGCGGGGCAAGGGGCCCGTGCCACATCGGCGCTGTCGTCCGTGGCGCGACGATTCCCGACGCGCGGGGCCACTGTTGCGCGGGCGTGAAGGTCGCGGCAGGGCGGGCGACCCTGACTTGCAAGACGGCATTTGACGCTGGCCCGGTCTGCTGGATAGGGTTACCGGACAACGGTTTGCCTTGGGGGAGGCGCGTGTGTTTCGGACGGTTGCATTGGCATGTTTGCTGGCAGGCTGGACCGGGGCGGTCAGCGCCTCGACGGTCGTGTTCGACAGGCTGCCGGGGTCCGGTGCACCGGTCAGCGGCGTCGTCGACGGATCGCTCGGGCTGGACGGAGCGACCCTGACCCCGGGCAGCGGGTCGCGGCTGTTCATCTACCGGGCAGGGGATTTCGGACTTCCGTCGGGGGGCGGCTTCTGCGCCCTGACAACCGGCTTCGTCTGCCGGGGGACGGCCACCCTGACCTTCGCCCGGCCGATCACCGGGCTGACCTTCAGCGCCTTCTTCGCCGGAGCCGGGGATCAGACGGCCATCACGGCCTTCGCGGGAAGCCGGCTTCTGACATCGCTGGTCGCGCGCCAGAACGGCCTGATCGACTTCAGCGCCTTGCAGGGGATCACGCGGATCACCTTCGCCGACCAGGGGTTCGGCGGCAGCACCGGCATCGCGTTCGGCGCCTTCGACTATGTGCTGCAGCCGCCGCCACCTCCGCCCCCTCCGCCGCCGGTGGCGGTGGTTCCGCTGCCCGCGACGGGCGCGATGCTTCTGGCCGCGGTTGCGGGGCTGGCCGCCCGTGGTGCTGCGCGGGGTGCCGCGCGCCGCCGCGGCGATGGCAAACGGGACGGGGACAGCGCGTGATCGCACGGGGTCGGATGCAGGTTGCGGGCCGGGCCCTGGCCCTGTTGGGCCGCGGGTTTGCCGTCGCGCTGGCGTTCCTGGCCGCGCCGGTCGCCGGTCGCGCCGACACGGCCGGTCAGGCCGTCGCCGTCGTGCAGCGCAGCGAGATCGCCACGGGCGATGCCCGCTGGGTCCTGCAGGCGGGCGAGACCGTCCGTGTCGGCGACATCGTCCGCACCGACCGCGGGGGCGAGGCGCAACTGGTCTTTACCGACGAGACCCGCATCGTCGTCGGCCCAAACTCGTCGCTGCGCATCGATGAGGCGCTGTTCCGCAACAACAACACCGCCCGTCGGCTGACCGTGTCGGCGCTGGGCGGAACCTTCCGCTTCATCAGCGGCAACAGCGCGTCGCGCGCCTATGCCGTGCGCACGCCGACCGCGACCATGGGCATCCGCGGCACCGCGTTCGACTTCACCGTGACCGGCACGGCCAGCACCGATCTGGTGGTCTATGACGGCCAGGTGCGCTTCTGCGGTGACCAGCGGCAGTGCGCGGTCGTCCCCGGTGGCTGCAACACGGCAACCCTGTTGCCCCGGAACGCCTTCGACGTGCCCGAAACACCCGCGGACAAGACCGCGCGGCTGTCCGGCAGTTTCCCCTACCTCCAGTCGCAGGCGGGGCTTCTGCCGCCGTTCCAGCTCGCGGCCGACGGCTGCAGCGACGACAACGAGGTCGTGTTCGAGGTATCTCCCGCGCCGGTGGAACCCGACGATTCGGACGATGGCGGCGAAAGCGGCCGCGCCAATCCCGCCGAGTGACATGCGCACAGGCGCTCCGGCATCGTCGTGAGACGCCCCTTCGCCCTTCTGGCGTCCGGTCTGATCCTGCTCTTGCTGGTCCTGCGGGTCCTCGACCCTGCGCCCGTGGTCGCCCTGCGCGAGGCGTACTTCGACCAGTTGCAGCGGCTCGCCCCGCGGCAGGCCCTGGACCCGCCCGTGCGCGTTGTCGACATCGACGAGGCGTCGCTGGCCGAGATCGGCCAGTGGCCCTGGCCGCGCAACGTGCTGGCCGATCTGGTGGACCGCCTGCATGCGATGGGCGCGGCGGTCGTCGCCTTCGACGTGCTGTTCCCCGAACCCGACCGCATGTCGGCGTCCCGCGTGCTGGCGGACCCGTCGGTGCGCGCGGCCCTGGGGGATGCCTTCCCCGTCGGCCCGCATGCGGCGCTTGACAACGACCTGAAGCTGGCCGCGGCGATGGCGGGGCGGGCCGTCGTCCTGGGGGTCGCCGATGCGGGCCCATCCGGCCCGGCGGCCGTGCCCGGCCTCGCGGGACTGGCCGAGGTCGGCGACCCCGCCCGGGGCGGGCTGACCCCGCTGCGGACCGCGACGCGGATCGTGCCGGCCCTGGCCGATGCGGCCGCGGGCGTCGGCAGCATCAACGTGGCGGGCGTCGGCGAAGGCGGGGTGATCCGCGAGGTGCCGCTTCTGTGGCGCGTGGACGGCGACACGACCGGTGTGCTGCCGAGCCTCGCCGTCGAGGCGCTGCGGCTTGCGGCGGGCGAGACGACGCTGGTCCTGTTCGGCGGCCCGGTCGGGGCCGAGAGCCTCGGCATCGGTCCGTTCGAGGCGCCGGTTGCCGCGGACGGCACCTTCCGCGTCCACTACCGCCCCGATGACCCGGCGCTCTACGTCTCGGCCCGCGACGTGCTCGACCCCGCGCGCGAGGCCGAGGTTGCCCCGCGGGTCGCCGGGCAGATCGTGTTCGTCGGCACCTCGGCCGCCGGGCTTCTGGATATCCGCCAGACCGCCCTCGGACAGACGGTTCCGGGCGTGTCGATCCACGCCCAGATCGTCGAGCAGATCATCGCGGGGGCGTTCCTGCGGCGCAGCGACGTGACGGGCGGGATCGAGCTGTGCGTGCTGGTGCTGATGGGCGGGCTCGTCGCCCTGCGGATGGCGCGGCAGGGGCCGGTTGCGTCGGTGACGACCGGGGCGGGGGCGGCCATCACCGTGGTGGCGGCCAGCTGGTACGCCTTTTCCAGGCAGGGCGTGCTGCTGGACGCGACCTTTCCCCTGACCGGCGGATTCCTCGCGTTCTCGGTCCTGTCGATCTACCAGTACGCCATTGCCGACCGCGAGAAGCGGCTGATCCGGCAATCCTTTTCCCGCTACGTCTCGCCCGCGGTGCTGTCCCAGATCGAGAAGCGCGACCACCGGCTGGAACTGGGCGGCGAACTGCGCGAGGTCACCGTGATGTTCGCCGACATCCGCAACTTCACCGCGCTCAGCGAAACCATGGCCCCGCAGGCGCTGGTGGCGCTGCTGAATGACCTGTTCTCGGACCTCTCGCGGCCCGTGCTGGCCGAAGAAGGCACCATCGACAAGTTCATCGGTGACGGGATCATGGCCTTCTGGAACGCGCCCCTCGACACGGATCGCCACCACCGGAAGGCCTGTCTGGCGGCGCTGAAGATGCGGGCCGAGGTGCGGCGCGCCACCGTCAACCGGGCGCGGCGGGGCGAGGCGCCGGTCACGCTGGCCATCGGGCTGGCATCGGGCGTGGTCTGCGTCGGCAACATGGGCTCGCGCGAGCGCTTCAACTATTCGGTCGTGGGCGACACGGTGAACCAGGCCGCGCGGATCGAGACCGCGTGCCGTCACGCGGGCTGGGACATCCTGGTGAGCGACGCGGTGGCGCAACAGGCGGCGGACCTGGCGTTCCTGCCGGCCGGCGCGCTCGAACTCAAGGGCGTTTCCACGCGCGTGCAGGTCCATGCACTGGTCGGCGGTCCAGGGATGGCCGGAACGGCCGAATTCCGGGCCTTCCGGGCGGCCTGTCTCGACCTGATCGGGGTCCTGTCCCGCGGGGCCATCCCGGCGGACGCCCGGGTCGAGGCCTGTGCGGCCCTGGGCGCGCGGCTTGACCCCGGGCTTCGCGCCTACATCGACCGGATGGTCGCGCGCCCCGGGGATTTCGCGGTGGCCGACGGACCCGCGGTGGCCCCTGCGCCGGTGGCCGTCCGTGGAGCGTGACGTTCCCGGGGCGGCCCGACCGGCTGCGGCGCAGGTCCTGCGGCTGCTCGAGGCGGCATCCAGCCTGGCGCCCATCGGGGGCGCGGCGCTGGCCGACCTCGTGCGGATGTCGCCCGTGGACCGCGCGGACGCGGGCGAGACCCTGTTCCGGCAGGGCGACCCGGGCGACTTCGCCTGGCTGGTGCTGGACGGGCGGCTGGGGATCGAGGTCGAGACCCCCGCCGGGCGCGTCACCGTGGCCCGGGTCGGGCCGGGCGGTCTGGTGGGCGAGATCGCGGCCTTCGCGGCCACGCCCCGCACGGCCAGCGTCATCTGCCTTGAACCCGCGTCGCTTCTGCGGATCGAGCAGGGCACCATCCGGGGCCTGCTGGCCCGCAACCCGGCCGCCGCCATGGCGATCATCGCGGACCTGGGGACCCGGCTGCAGTCGTTGAACGGCAGCATCGCCACGCTGATCCAGGCGACAACCGCGCTGGCCCGCGGGACGTTCGACCCCGACATGCTGGCCGCCATGCGCAGCGAGGCAAGCCGGTTCAGCCATTTCGCCGCCGCGTTCGAGGACATGGCGCACGAGTTGACCGAGAAGCGCCAGCGCAGCCAGGAGATGCACCTGGCGGCCGAGATCCAGCGGTCGTTCCTGCCCGCAGGACCGCCGGGCGGCAAGCTGTCGGACCGGTTCGACGTGGCCGCGGTGATGCTGCCCGCCAAGGAAGTGGGCGGCGACTTCTACGATTACTTCCGCATCGACGACGACCGGATCGGGTTCGCCGTGGGCGACGTGTCGGGCAAGGGGGTGCCCGCGTCGATGTTCATGAGCGTGGCGCGCACCGTGCTCAAGACCATCGCGCGCGAAGGGCACCCGGCAGGCGAGGTGCTGCGCCGGATGAACCAGGTGCTGGCCGAGGACAACACCGAGGCGATGTTCGTGACCGTAGCCTATGGGCGGCTGCACCTGCCGACCGGGCGGCTGGACTATGCCACCGCCGGCCACGAGGAGGCGTATTTCCTGACCGCCG
>DBBA01000011.1:13720-16197 GCA_002291955.1 Rhodobacteraceae bacterium UBA996
CGCTTCGCGGCCCGGGCGCGCGTGCTGGCCCCGCGCGACATGGTGGTGTTCGCGACCGACGGCATTACCGAGGCGTTCGGGCCGGGCCGCGCGATGTTCGGCAATGCCCGGCTCGAGGCGGCGCTGGCCGACCTGGCCGGGGCCGATCCGGCCGGCATGGTGCAGGACCTGGCTGCC
Source organism: Rhodobacteraceae bacterium UBA996 (assembly GCA_002291955.1). Taxonomy (GTDB): domain Bacteria; phylum Pseudomonadota; class Alphaproteobacteria; order Rhodobacterales; family Rhodobacteraceae; genus UBA996. Next base: position 13,898 of record DBBA01000011.1, read on the forward strand.
CGCACCGCCGCCTTCGCCGCGGGCGAGCCGCAGTCGGACGACCTCACCTGCCTTGCGCTGCGTTTCCTGTCCGCGCCCGGCTGAATGCACGGGCGGTCAGGGTCTCCCGCAGACCACGGTCAGGACGTTCCACCCCTCGACCCGGGCATAGGACAGGTCCTGCGCGGTCTCGCGCATCAGCTGGATGCCGAAGCCGCCGATCTGCGCGGTCTCGAGGCTGGTGATCTTCGGCTGCGCGGGATGGCCCAGCGGATCGAAGGCAGGGCCCGTGTCCGCCAGCGTCGCCCGCGCCCCCCCGGCCGACGCATCGACCGTCAGCCGGATCCGCGGCGCGCCCTCCCCGGCCTTGCCATACATGATGACATTCGCCACCGCCTCATTCAGGCACAGCTTGATGTCGTCGCGCAGCCGGTCCGGCATCCCGGCCTCGCGCGCCACCGCGTGCAGCCAGTCGTTCATGCGCGCGATCTCGGTCAACTCGGCGCGAAGCTCGACCTCGCGCCGCAGCATCGGTCAGGCGAGCGCGGCCAGGGCGTCGACCTCGTTGTCGGTCAGCGTCACGATGGTGTCGAGCCCGGTCGAGGCAAGCACCTTGCGCGCATTCTCGGACGGATTCAGGATCACCACGGTCCCGCCGCGGCGGGCAATGGTCTGGGCCGTCTTGACCAGCACGCGCACCCCGATCGAGGCCAGGAAATCCACCCTCGTGAAGTCGAGGAGAAGTTTCCGGCGCGCCCCGGCAATCACCGCGAACGGCATGTCGATCACCGCCGACCCGGCAATGTCCAGCGCGCCGTCCAGCGTCACCTTCAGGACGTCGCCCGCAAGTTCTTCCTGTGCCATTTGCATGTTCGGTGACTGTCCCTTGGTCCTGCGCGCATCCTTTGGCTGGTAGCACACGGCATTTGACAGAAATGCGACAGTCACCCCGCGGTCCCCATGACGGCCCAGACCGTCGCCATCGCCAGATAGGTGGCCTGGTGCAGTCCCTGGTCGATCCCCGCGACGTACCAGTAGGCCGCATCGGTGGCCTTCAGACCGCGCCGTGCCACGAGATTGTCCTTGGCCCAGTCCAGGTGGTAGTGCACCATCCCTTCTGCCGCGAGCAGCGCCAGCAGCAGCCCAGGCCCGATCCCGACGACCAGAAGCGCCCCCAGCGATCCGGCCAGGTGGATCGCCACATGCAGCAGACCCCCGGGATGTCCGTAGATGCGGCGGTTCGCCAGGATATAGCCGTTCTGCAGCATGTAGTCGGCGACCACATGCTTGACCTGCAGAAGCAGGACCAGTCCCAGCACGGTCAGCGTTTCGGCCGTCATGGTCGGGCTCCCGGCCGTGCGGTGCAGGATCGCAGGGCGCGGGTCACGGTTCGGACACGGGCAGATAGGCCGCCGGCGCCTTGGCCATGCCGTCCAGAAGGCGGCGCGCCACCAGCCGCACCACGTACATCCCGAAGGCCGGGTTCTGGTGATAAAGCTGCATGAAGGCGCGCTCGTCCACCGACACGATCTCGCACGGGGTATCGCAGACCGCGGTCAGCGTCCGCTCCTTCGCTTCCGAAAAGAACGCGATCTCGCCCAGAAGCTCGCCGGGCCCGACGACAAGGTCCGCCTCGACCAGCCGGACGCGCCCCGACACCACATAGTACAGATAGTCCGGGGCATCCCCCTTGCGGAAGATCACCGCGCCTTGCGCGCAGGGCTTCGCCGGAAGCAACTGCGAGATCCAGCCGGGGTCGAACTCTCCGGTCCGGGCCCGGCGCACCTTGGCCGTCATCTTCAGGATCTCGACAAGCCGGAAGATGTTGAAGGGCAGCAGGATCAGGTGCAGGGCCAGCACCGGATACAGCCCCCCGAGCGTCCCATAGGCGATGAACAGCACGTTGGCCCCGATCGCCACGACACGAAGCGGCAGCATCGTCCGCATCGAGAAGGTGAGAAAGGTCAGTGCGGCAGCCGCCCAGCCGAGAAAATCGATCACGTTCATAGGCCTGCGTTCCAGTCGCAGTCCACCGGCCGACGACCGGCCCGGTCGCGACTGGCAGACAGGACCTGATTAGTCGGTCCCGGATGCGAAGTCATCGGATTTCGCGCGGCGCCGGTCAGCCCCGCGGCAACCCTCGGACGCCGCTCCCGCGGCTGCGGGTGCCCGCCCTGCGCCGCGTCCCGGGTCGCTCCACCGGACCCGCGACCGGCCCGACCCGCTGCGCGTCCTGCCGCACTTGCCCCGCCCTCAGACCGGGCCGAGGCGTGCAAACCTGTGATCTGCGGGACTTTTGGGCTCTGATGGTGTGACCGCCC
>DBBA01000246.1:0-687 GCA_002291955.1 Rhodobacteraceae bacterium UBA996
TTCTTCGGAAAATGAGGGTCAGGAAATCTGAGGGTCACCCGTGCCTGTTGCCCCGCCACCACCCCGTGACCTGCCGTTGAACGCGCTTCGGGCGTTCGAGGCGGCGGCGCGGCTGGGCAGTTTCGCGGCGGCAGCGGCCGAGTTGGGCGTGACGGCCGGCGCGGTGACGGCGCATGTCAAGGCGCTGGAGGACCGGCTGGGTACTCGGCTGTTCGCGCGCGATGCCCGGGGCGTGCGGCTGACCGCGGCGGGGGCGCGGGCTGCGCCGTCGCTGACCGCGGCCTTCGATGCGCTTGCCACGGCCACCCGCGACCTGCGCGAGGTCGGGGCGCCTGCCCGCGTCCACATCGCGGCCCTTCCGGCCGTCGCGCAACTGTGGCTGTCGCCGCGGCTGGCGGCGCTCGGGCGCGCGATCCCGGGGCTCGAGGTGTCGGTCACCGCGCTGGAGGCGCCGCCGAACCTGAAGCGCGCGCCCTATGACCTGTCGCTGTTCTATGGCGGGCCGGACGAGGGCACGCCCGTCGCCACGGTGGACCTGATGCCGGTCTGCGCGCCCGGTCTGGCGGCGGGGCTGCGGACGCCGGCCGATCTGGCGGGGGTGCCCTGCCTGTCGGATGCGGTGTGGTCGGACGACTGGGCGCTGTGGGCCGCGGGCATCCTGCCCGGGTCCGTGCCGCCGTTCGTGCC
>DBBA01000246.1:1015-5815 GCA_002291955.1 Rhodobacteraceae bacterium UBA996
CGTGCCGCCGTTCGTGCCACGGGGGCCGGTGTTCTCGCTCTATGCGCTGGCGGTGGATGCGGCGGTGGCGGGGGCGGGCGTGCTGATGGGCCATTTGGCGCTGGTCGCGCCGCAGCTTGCCTCGGGCGCGCTGGTGGCCCCCTTTGCCCATCGCGTGCGGCTGGACCGGGGGCTGTGCCTGCGCCCGGCGCGCCCGGCGCGTCCGGGCGGGATGGTCGCGCGGGTGATGCGGGCGCTGGCCGAAGGGGCGTGACGATCAGCCCGCGGGCGGGCGCAGGCGAAGGGACGCGGCGACCATCGCCGTGCCCGCGACGGCCAGCACGGCCGCGGCCAGATAGGACGCGGCGCCGAACCCGTCCACCAGCAGCCCGAAACCCAGCATCGCGGCGACCGACACGCCCTGGGTCAGCATCATCAGGAAGCCCTGCGCCTGGGCCGCGATGTCGTCCGAGGTGTGGGTGTTCACGAACTTCTGCACTGCCATGAAGCCGAGCCCATAGGTGATGCCGTGCATCGCCTGGAGCGGGATCAGCCAGGCCACGCCAGGCTCCCACGCCATGGCGATCCACCGGACAATCCCGGCCAGACCCGCCACGATCAGCAGATACCGGGCCGAGAACCGCCCCAGCATCCGCGCAAAGGCGAAGAACACCGCCGTCTCGGCCACGCCGCCGAGCGCGATCAGGTAGCCGATGGTGTCGAGCGGGATGCCCTGGCGCTGCCAGAGCAGGCCCTGGAACGCGTTCAGCACGGAATGCGCCCCGAACAGCACGGCGCAGCCGAGAAGCGGCAGCACGAACCACGGAGCCATCACCTGTCCAAGGCGGCGGGGCCCCGCGGTGGTGCGCGGTGTGTCGGGGCCGCGGAACCGGGGCAGGGCAAAGGCGACCGCCGCGCGCAGCAGCGCACCGCCCGCGAACAGGGGCAGGAACGCCGCCGGACCGAACGCGGCCACCAGCGCCCCGGCGGCAACGATGGTCAGGAGATACCCCACCGTGCCCCAGGCGCGCAGGGCGCCGAAATCACCCCCGGTGCGTGTGGTCATCCGCAGGGCGGCCGCGTCCAGCACCATCACGGTCGCGGTCTGGGCCACCACGGTGATGGTCCAGATCGCCAAAAGCCCCCAGAACCCGCCCGCGAACCCCAGCGCGGCCGAGGCCACCGCCGAGATCAGGGACGCCACCACGATCGTCTGCCGCCAGTCGTGCGCGCGGTCGGCGATCCGGCCGACCACCAGGTTCACCACCAGCGTGATGAGCACCGGCAGCGCCGTCACCGCGCCGATCTGCGCCGCACTCAGCCCGCGGCTTTCGAACCAGATGCCGCCGAAGCTGTTGGCGACACCCGGTGCGGCGAACAGGACGAAGTAGAAGGCCGCGGTCCGGACCTCGGGTCCGGCGGCGGCAGGCGAAGGCAGGACGAGGGGCACGGGGATTACCAGAACGGCGCGGGAACGGCGCCATCCTCGGAGTACGACTGGCGTCCGGACCACCCTGCGCCCGGGACCGGGGGAGGTCAACGGGGCCAGGAGGCTTCAATGCAACCCGGAGTAGAAAAGACACCCGGGGCGGTGTGGCCCCGGGTGCCCGGACAGGTCAGACGCAGCGGGTCAGTTCACCGGACCCGCGGACCAGAAGAACGTCTCGCCCGAGCTGTCATTCACCCCGTCGTTGTCGGTGGACACGAACACCTCGCCGTCGGCGGTGATCGCCAGCCCTTCGACCTTTTCCGCGGTGAACCCGCCCCAGCGGGCCAGGTCGGGGATCAGGTCGCGCCAGACTTCCTTGGTCACCGTGGGCAGTTCTCCGTCCAGGGCCGCGGGCACCATCTGGGCCAGGGGCACGCGGGTGATCTGCTTGAGCGCGGCGTTGCCGCCCACCTGGTTGTCGCGTTCCACGATGTAGACCCAGTCGCCATGCGCGGTGATTTCCGACAGGCCGACCCAGCCCGCGCCCGCGGGGGCGTCCTTGGGATAGAGCACCGCGCCCCATTCCTCGGTTTCGAGGTTATAGGCCAGGAGCTTCACCGTGTTCTCGGCATCGTCCTGCCATTCCCGCTGGATCGCCATCCACAGCACGTCGCCGACCCGGGTGATCCCTTCGAAGCCGAAGCGGATTTCGTTGTCCATCAGCGCCTCGGGCAGGGCGATTTCCTGCTTGATCACGCCGTCCGCGTTGACGTGATACAGCGCGTGCGGGATCAGCCGGTCCGTCCGCCCCTCGGACGCCAGCCAGAAGCCGCCTTCGCCATCCGTGGTGATACCTTCCACGTCGAGCTTCTGGGCGATGTCGCCATTGGCGCGCGTGATCGGCAGGGCCGCGGTGATCCGCGCGGGGGTCTGTGCGGCGTCGATGGTGAAGATGGTCGGCTGGTAGCCGTAGAAGCTGTCGTTGACAGCAAAGATCGTGCGGCCTTCACCCGCCACCATGCCCGAGATCGCGCCCCAGCCCGTCAGCGTGTCCATGCCCGCCGAGGTCAGCGTGGGATAGGCGGCGGGGCCGTCCTGCCACTGGTAGACCATGACATGCGCCCGCATCAGGCCGTCGGCGCCCAGGTCGACCTCGTTCGCGGTGGCGATGATCCCGCGCGACGGGATCGCCGTCACGCCTTCGGGCGACACGCCCGAGGGCAGGATCTGGTGCAGGCGCGGTTCGGCCGGGTTCGAGACGTCGTAGACACCGATGACGGACGCCCGCTCGGCCAGCAGGAACACCATCGGCACGCCGTCCATCACGGCGAATTCCATCCCTTCGGGCTCCACGCCCTTGGCGTCGGATCGGCGGTCGGGGTAGTGGCCGGTCTGGATCACGGCGTGCTCGAAGGCCATGCCGGATTCGTAGACCACCGTTCCGTCCTTGCGGAAGATCGTCCAGCCGCGGCTGCCGCCGTCCATGTCGCCCTCGTTGGCGACGGCAAAGTGGTCCGCGTCGATCCATTGCAGCGCGTCGGGTTCGCGCAGCACGCCCGTCGCCGTCTCCAGCGGCAGGATCGCCGCCTGTTCATCGGTCAGGTCCACGCCGACCAGGTCCACCGCACCCGCGCTGAAGTGGCCGGTGACGGTCCCGTCGCGCGCGATCACCGCGATGTGGTTGTTTTCCTGCAGCGTCACGGCCACCTCGCCCGCGGGGCTGATGTCCACGAACTCGGGTTCGGGGTCCTCGGGCGCCACGCCTGCGATCCCGGTCAGGTCGGCCTGCACGCGGCTGTCGCAGACGGGACCGGCTTCCGTGATGTCGAACATCACCACGAACCCGCCCGGCAGTTGCGGCACGCGGCCATCGCCCGCGTCCTCGTCCCGCTCGTTCTCGATCGCCACGGCGATGAAGCTGCCGTCGGGCGCGATGGCCGTGGAGTCGGGCTGGCCGCCCAGGTCGCATTCGCCAAGGAGCGCCTTGGACGCGAGGTCATAGGCGCGCAGGGTGCCCGAGGGGGCGGTGAAGCTTTCCGACGTGTTGATCGCCACGAACGCGGTGTTGCCCAGCACCGACACGGCGGTCGGCGAGGCGCCGAGGTCGATGTTGCCAAGGGGCGCGGGCGCGGCCGGATCGGTGATGTCGATGAGCCCCAGCACGCCGAGCGGGCTGTCGGTGTAGGCGAGCGTCATGCCGTCGCCCGAGGCCGCGATGATCTCGGCCGAGCTTTCGCGGCTGGTATCCTCGCCCGCGGCCATGTTGCCGGGCGTGGCAAAGGACGCGGTGCGGTTGAAGGTGTCGGCCGCGGCCGCAGCGGCGGTCAGGGCCAGTGCAGAGGCGGCAAGCAGGAGCTGTTTCATCGGTCGATCCCCCAGAAAGACGCCCCGCACTTCGCCTTCTCACGCGACAGGCGCGTGACAGGACGGTTACGGCTGCATGACAGTGCGGCGGGGTCGTCATGCGGGGTGCGCGGGTTGGGGCTTGCCCGGGTCCGCGACCGGCCCCTAGGCTGCGGCGCGCATTGCCCGCCTGTCCGGACCCGATGATGCTGTTTGTTCGCACGTTTGCCGCCGCCCTGATCCTTCTGCCGCTGTCGGTGCTGGCGGACGACAGGTCTGCCGCCCATCATCCGGTCTGGGGTGACCGCCCGGCCTGGGTGGTCGAGACAGGGGTTCCGCCGCTGGACGCGGCCGGGCGCGCACGCCTGATCGCGCATTCCGGCGGGGGCGTGCTGTACCGGCTGGTCGAGTCGCAGACGGCCTGGCAGGGCGAGACCGAGCTGCACCATTTCCGGATCGCGACCGAGGTCACCGACCGGGCGGGCCTGGAACAGGCCGCGCGGATCGAGACCCGGTTCGACCCGGTCTTCCAGGACCTGACGATCACCGGCGTCACGGTCTGGCGCGACGGGGTGGCGCTGCCGCGCAATGACCTGCCCGTCGAGGTCTACCGGCGCGAGGAACGTCTGGATGACGACATCATCAGCGGCGATCTGACCGCCTATATCCAGGTGCCTGACGTGCGCGTCGGCGATATCGTGGACTGGAGCACCCTGACGCGGACTGATCCGGCAGTGCCCGGCGGCGGGCGCGGCGTGACGATCACGATGTTCTTCTGCGATCCGGTGGCGCTGACCCAGCACATCGCGCACTGGCCCGACGCCGTGCCCTTTGCGCTGTGGCCGCTGGTGCCCGGGGTGACCCATGACCGCGAGGACGGGCCCGAGGGGTCCGCCGTGACCCGGCATGTGTTCCGTGCCGTGCACCGCATCCCGCCGACCCCGGAAGCCGACGTGCCGCCCGAGGCGCAGCAGGCCGAGGACGGGCTGGTGCGCTATGGCGACACCCGGTCCTGGGTCGGCCTGTCGGCCGCGCTGGCCCGGTCCTAC
>DBBA01000018.1 GCA_002291955.1 Rhodobacteraceae bacterium UBA996
ACGTCGTCGCCGGGTTCATCCAGCCAGTAGCGCCAGTTGAGGAATGCCGCCCGCATCCGGTCGGCCAGCGGGCCGGGCAGGGTGCCCTGCGCATCGCGCCACAGGCGCAGCAGGGGCAGGATCGAGAAGTCGCAGCAGTCCCACCGTTCCTCGATCGTGGTCAGCACGGGGTCCAGGATCGCCGCCACCCGGTCGGGTTGTTCGCCCCGGCAGGCCAGCAGCGCGGCGACGGACGGCTCGAACCCGGCCCCGCCCGCGATCACGGCGGCGGCCTGCGCTTTCCGGGCGGGCAGGTCGCCGCGAAGGCGGCTGCCGGGCGGCAGGGTGGTGGTGCCCAGGTGCCGCGTCACCCGCGCGCCGCCTGCCCGCGTCTCGATGGGGATCGAGATGCAGCCGGGTCCTACCTGCGCGACATCGGCCAGCACCGCCCGGGGGCTGTCCGGGGTCAGCGTCACCGTGACCGGGTTCGCATGGGCGGGGTCGGACACCAGCCCGCCACGTTCCCACGGCGCGAGGTCGGGGATGTGCAGCACCATCGGAGCGGCGGGCGGCACGTCGGCCACGAGCGTGATCGGTCCGCCCTCGTGGAACAGCCGTTCGGTCCGCAGGGATGAGAGCGTGGCGGCGGCCCGTGCGACCGCGTCTGCGTCGAAACCGGGGGGCAGGGCGACCTCTGTCGTGCTCTCGGTCACGGTGACCGAAAAGAAGCAGACCGTATCGCGTTCGTGCAAGTCCTCCATCCGCAGGGTCAGGTCGTGGGTGCCCGAGAGGGTCAGCGCGACCTCGGTCGCCTGTGGCTGGTTCCGGGTGAAGGCTTCGAACACCGCGACCGGATCTCCGCCCAGCCACAGGCGGATGCCGCCGCAGGTGGACAGGCGCAGCCGCAGCGGGCCGTCACCCCGGATGCGGCAGCGGAAGGCGCGGGTGATCAGGGTTGGCCGGTGGCGAAAGCAGGAAAAGTCCAGTTCCGGCCCGTCCAGCGCCACGGCGAGTTCGTCGAAAGGACCGTCGGGGCAGGGCACCGTGCGCCCCGGCGACTCGGCCCGCAGCGCGGCGCGGCAGGGCAGGTCGGGGGTCGCCGTCCAGTTGTTGACGAAGCGGTAGTCCACCTGATCGGGCAGCGCCGTGGCCTGCCCCGGGTAGTGCCGCACGTCCGGCGCCGCCATCGCCCAGTGCGTCAGCGCCTGCCCGGGCGCGACCGCCTGCCAGTCTGCCATGCCGTTTCCCCCCGTTTTCGGCAGTCTTGGCGGATCAGGTGGCAGCGTGCAATCGGGCGCGGGCGGCTTCGATGTTGACGTACGCCCCCCAAGCTGCGAACAGTTGCCCGCAGGCAGACGGACGTTCTGTCACAGGGAGGGAAACATGACCCATATCGTTCTCGCGCGGCCCCGCGCCGCGCTGTACGGCGCGGCCTCGATGGTTGCCATGCTGGTTGCCGGCGCCGCCAACGCCGTCGACCTTGACTTCATGATCTCGGACGTGGACGGCAAGGCCGGGATCCTGGCCGAGTTCGCCGAGCGCTACAAGGCGGCGAACCCCGACGTGAACATCACCATGAACGTCGTGGGCTACGACATCATCCGCGACCAGCTGTCGGTGCAGCTGGAAGCCGGTTCCGGCCCGGACCTGGCGTTCGTCACCAACCTTGGCGGTCTGAACCCCTATTACGTGGACCTGACGCCCTATGTGGACGCGGCGGCGTGGGAAGCGGCCTATGGCGCCATCCTGCCGTGGTATCGCGCGGGCAAGCCTGACGGCATCTACGGGTTCCATACCGAACTGACGGTGACCGGCCCCTACGTCAACCTGACCATGTTCGAGGAAGCGGGCGTCGAGCTGCCCGCCCCCGGCGCGACCTGGGATGACTGGGCTGCCGCCACCAAGGCGGTGATGGACGCGACCGGGTCCTATGCCGGGATGGTCATGGACCGCTCGGGGCACCGGATGGCAGGCCCCGCCATGTCCTATGGTGCGGCCTACTTCGATGCGGACGGCAAGATGGTGGTGGACGACGGGTTCCGCGCCTTTGCCGAGAAGATGATCCAGTGGCACGCCGACGGGCTGATGCCGCCGGACATCTGGCCCGCCGTGTCGGGCGCCAAGTACGCCAACGGGAACGAGCTGTTCTTCGGGGGCGAGGTGCCGTTCTACATGTCCGGTTCGTGGAACACCGGCAACGTGCAGAACAACGTGGGCGATGCGTTCGACTGGTCCGTGGTGCCGGTGCCCTGCGGTCCGGCGGGCTGCGGCGTGATGCCGGGTGGCGCGGGGCTGGTGGCGTTCAAGTCGGGCGACGCCGCCCAGGAGGAAGCCGCCGCGCGCTTCGTGGCGTGGATGGGCGAGGAAGCGCAGGCACGCGAATGGTACACCCGCACCTTCGCGATCCCGGCGCATGCCAAGCTGCAGGCCGAAGGGCTGGACTACACCTCGGCCGGGGCGGTTCCGGCTGTGAACGACGCGCTGAACCTGTTCACGCAGATGGCGGCCACCGCGGCCGAGCAGACCCCGCAGGCGTTCCAGCTACAGGGACACGCCAAGAACACGGTGTTCTTCACCTCGACCGTGCAGTACCTGGCCTCGGCCATGAACGGCGAGATCACGCTGGATGCGGCGCTGACCGCGATCCAGGACGAGCTGAACAAGAACGCCAACACCAACTGACGGGGCCTTCGGGCAACCCAACCGGCGGGGCCGCGCAGGCGGCCCTGCCACCGGCGCCCGGGGTGGGGACCCCGCAGGGCGCGGCTGTCACCGGGGGGCGACATGACACCGGCAGCGATGCTGATGGCGGCGATCGGCCTGTTGTGGGTCGGTGGCGGCACGATCTGGCTTCTGTCGCGGCGCAGCTACCGGCTGTGGCAGGTCCCGCAGTTCCTGATGGACCTTGTGGGCTTCCCGGTGGAACTGGCGCAGGCGTGGTTCGGGCGCGGCGGCGTGCCCTATGCGCTGCTTCTGCCGAACATGGCGATCTTCGGCCTGTTCACCTTTGCGCCGATGATCCTGAACTTCTACGTCTCGGGCACCGCGGGCGCGTCGATTTCCTTGTTCGACCGCCCCTGGGTCGGCTGGGACAACTACGCCCGCATCTTCAACTGCGAGAGCATCTTTCGCCCCTCGACCTGCGGGAACGAGGGGTTCGGCTACTGGACCGCGATGGGCAACACGCTGTGGTTCGTGGCCTTTCAGGTGCCGATCATGTGCGTGGCGGCGCTGGCGACCGCGCTGGTCCTGAACATGTCGATCAAGGGGCGCGGCTTCTGGCGGGCGATGTTCTTCTATCCCGTCATGCTGTCGCCGGTGGTGATCGCCAACATCTGGGAATGGATCCTGCACCGCCGCGGCATGTTGAACGAGGTCATCGGCGGCACGCAAGGCGCCGTGGCCGATCTGGCCGGGCTGAACGGGTTCGACCTCGTGGTCACCGTGATCCTCGCCATCGTGCTGGTCGTGGTGATGGAACGCGCGATCCGGGCGCGGGGGGATGACGAGCCGTCGCTTGCCTGGACCGGCGTGTTCGCCGGGCTCTTCGCGGCGCTGACGGCCTGGGCCAACCCGGGCAGCCTGATCGGCCTTCCGAGCAGCCTGTGGATCGGCGTCCTGGTCGGCGCGGCCCTGTTCTGGCTGGTGATGTCGGGGCACCGTCTGGCCCGCCCGGCGCTGGTGGCCGCAGGGGCGCTGGCCGCGGTGCAATTGCTCGCGATCCAGTTCGACGGGGTGTTCGCGTTCGACAACTATCGCCCGATCAACTGGCTGGTCACGCCCAACACCGGCTGGCCCTTTGCCTGGCTGGTGTTCGTCTTCTGCTGGAGCCACATGGGCTTCTACATGCTCATCATCCTGGCGGGCCTGCAGGCGATCCCCCGCGACCTGTACGAGGCCGCCAAGATGGACGCGACCCGCCCCGTGCGCGCGTTCTGGCGGATCACGCTGCCCCTGGTGATGCCCACCATGACGGTTGTGATCGTGCTGTGCCTGATCCGCAGCTTCCAGGTGTTCGACGAGGTCTATCTGCTGACCGGCGGCGGCCCGGGGCGCGAGACGTTCATGGTGGTGCAGAACATCTACGAATCCGCCTTTGCCACCAACACCCCCGCCTATGGCGAGGCCGCGGCGGGGTCGGTGCTGATGGCGGTGGTGATCGCGGTCTTCACCTTCTTCCAGCTGTGGATCACCCGTCGGCAGTCGGGGTTGTGACATGAGCCGCGCCATCACCTTCCTGACCCGGACCCGCGGCAGCTTCGACCGCGCGGAACGCTTCGGCATCTCGGACTTCCTGGCCTATGCCTACCTGATTTTCGGGGTGCTCATCATCCTGGTGCCGGTGCTGTGGACGGTGATGTCGTCGATCAAGCCGCAGCGGGCGCTCGACAACTTCGACACGCGCGTGCTGCCCTATGCTCAGGTGCAGCAGGAGGTCCCCGGCCGGGGCCTGCGCGACGTCTTCATCCACACCGCGCCCGACGGGACCGAGACCGAGGTGGTGCGCGCAGGCCCCGCGCGGGCGGTGTCCGACGTGGCGCCGCTGGATGACCCTGCGGCGGTGTTCCAGGCCCCGCGCGAGGAATTGCGCCCGGCCGAGGACATGCGCGTTGCCGTGGAGAACTACCTCGACCCAATCCTGCAGCGGAACGGGCAGGAGAACTTTGCCTTCTGGCGCTATCTGTGGAACTCGGTCTTCGTGACGGTCGCGGCCACCGTCATCACGCTGGTGATCAACGCGATGGCGGCCTTCGCGCTGGCGAAATACCAGTTCCGCGGGCGGCTGACCTTCACGCTGCTGATCGTGGCGACCCTGCTGATCCCGTCCTCGATCATCCTGGTGTCGCTGTTCTTCGTGGTCTGGACCTTCGGGATGTTCGGGTCGCTGTGGGGGGTCATCATCCCGGCGGCGGCGACGCCCACGGGGGTGTTCCTGCTGCGGCAATACATGCTGACGATCCCGGACGAGCTGCTGGAGGCCGCGCGGATGGATGCCGCCAGCGAATGGCGCATCTTCTGGCGCATCGTCATGCCGCTGTCGCTGCCCGCGCTGTCGGTCCTGGCGATCCTGTCGGTCATCTGGCGCTGGAACGATTTCCTGTGGCCCCTGATCGTGCTGATTTCCGACCCCCGGCAGCACACGCTGCAGATCGGGTTGACCCAGTTCTCGGGCGAGTTCGACACCAACCTGCACTATGTCCTGGCGATGACCGTGGTCTCGCTGATCCCCATCACGCTTGTCTTCGTGTGGCTGCAACGCTTCATCACGACGGGCATTGCCACCACGGGCCTGAAATGACCGAGACCGCACCGGCGCTGGAACTGCGCCAGATCCGCAAGTCCTTTGGCGCGGTGGACGTGATCCACGGGGTGGACCTGTCCATCCGCGAGGGCGAGTTCGTGGTGTTCGTCGGCCCCTCGGGTTGCGGCAAGTCCACGCTCCTGCGGCTGATCGCGGGGCTGGATGATCCGACGTCGGGCGACATCGTCATCAAGGGCAAGCGCGTGAACGCGATCCCGGCAGCGGAGCGCGGGCTGTCGATGGTGTTCCAGTCCTATGCCCTCTACCCGCACATGAGCGTGCGGCAGAACCTGTCCTTCGGTCTGGAAAACCTGCGGATGGAGCGGGCCGAGATCGACCGGCGCGTGGATGCGGCGGCGAAGCTGTTGCAGATCGACCACCTGATGGCGCGGCGCCCGGGGCAGTTGTCGGGCGGGCAGCGGCAGCGGGTGGCGATCGGGCGGGCGATCGTGCGCGAACCGGTGGTGTTCCTGTTCGACGAACCGCTGTCGAACCTGGATGCCGAGTTGCGGCTGCAGATGCGGGTGGAGATTTCCCAGCTGCACGACCAGCTCGGCAACACGATGATCTACGTCACCCACGACCAGGTGGAAGCCATGACCATGGCCGACCGGATCGTGGTGCTGCGCGGTGGCCGGATCGAGCAGGTGGGCGCGCCCTTGGACCTGTACAACCACCCCGCCAACCGCTTTGTCGCGGGCTTCATCGGGGCACCGCAGATGAACTTCCTCAAGGGCGCGCTCGATGGCCGAACCCTGCGGCTGGACAGCGGCATGGTCCGCGACGTGCCGGTGGCGCAGGCGGGGTCGCTGCCCGTGACGCTGGGTGTCCGGCCCGAGGCCATCGGCGTGTCGCTGGACGGGCATGGCGACGTGCAGGTGGTGGTGAAGAACTTCGAGCAGCTGGGGTCGGTGACCTACATCTACACGGCGTTTCCGAACGGCGAGACGCTGACGGTCCAGCTTCCTCGGCAGATCCCCCTGACGCGGGGCCAGACTATCGGCGTGACGTTCGATGCGGCGTCGTTCCACCTGTTCGGGGGCGAGGGTGATCGTGCATTGCCCATGAATCGTTGATGGGGACCCGATGATCCGGGGCGCCCTGATCGGGCTCGGCATGGTGTCGCGCACCTATGCCGATGCGTTCCGCAATTCCGGCCTCGTGTCGCTCGCGGCTGTGGCGGCCAGCCGCCCCCAGTCCGCTGCGGCGTGGCTGGCCGCGCACCCCGACCTTGGCGCGCGGGCGATGACGGTGGACGATATTGCCGCCGATCCGGGCATCGACTTCGCCATCGTCACCACGCCCCCGAACGCGCGGGCCGACATCGTCGATGCGCTGTCGGCGGCCGGCAAGCCGATCCTGATGGAAAAACCGGTGGAGCGGACGCTTGCCGCCGCCACCGCGCTGGTGGAGCAGTGCGAGGGCCGGGGCGTGCCCCTCGGCATCGTGTTGCAGCATCGCGCGCGGCCTGTGGTGGCGGACCTGCGGGCCGTGCTGCCGACGCTCGGGCCGCTCATGGCGGTCGAGGTCAACGTGCCGTGGTGGCGCCCGCAGTCCTACTACGACCAGCCGGGGCGCGGGACATACGCGCGCGACGGCGGAGGCGTGCTGATCAGCCAGGCGATCCACACGCTGGACCTGATGCTGACGCTGACCGGGCAGGTGACTGACGTGACCGCCATGGTCGCCACCACCGGCCTGCACCAGATGGAGGCCGAGGATTTCGTGGTCGCGGGCCTGCGTTTCGCAGGTGGCGCCGTGGGGCAACTGTTCGCCACGACCGCCAGCCACCCGGGGCGGGGCGAGACCATCACGCTGCACTGCGCGGCAGGGTCCGCGCATCTGGAGGCGGGCGTGCTGCGGATCGACCGGCAGGACGGGACCCGGGAAACCATCGGTCAGGCGGCGAGTTCCGGGGCGGGGGCCGATCCCATGGCCTTCACGTCTGACTGGCACCGCACGGTGATCGAGGATTTCGCCGATGCCGTCACCACTGGACGCCCGCCGATCTGCCCCGGGCGCGACGCGCTGGCCGTGCATCGCCTGATTGCGGCCATCGAGAAATCCGGGCACACCAGCGCCGCGGTGGAACTGGGGGACATCTGACATGGCGTTCAAGGTTGGGGTGCTGGGCATCGACCACGGGCACATCTTCGGCATGCTGTCGAACATGAAGGCGCAGGGCTGCACCTGCGACGCCTACTGGACCGACGGCCCCGCGGTGACCGAGACCAAGTTCAACGAGGTCTTCCCGGACGTCGTGAAGGTCGCGGACGCCCGCCGCGTGCTGGACGACCCGGCGGTCAGGATGGTCCTGATCTCGGCCGTCCCTGCCGACCGCGCGGCGCTGGCCATCGCGGCGATGGAGGCGGGCAAGGACGTGATGGTGGACAAGCCCGGCTGCACCACGCTGGAGCAACTTGCCGCAATCCGTGAGGTTCAGGCGCGCACGGGGCGCATCTGGTCGGTCAACTTCTCGGAACGGTTCGAGGTTCCGGCGGTGACGAAGGCGACCGAACTGGTCATGGGCGGCGCCATCGGGCGGGTCATCCAGACCGTGGGCCTTGGCCCGCACAAGCAGAACCTGAAGACCCGGCCGGAATGGTTCTTCCACCCCGACCGGTTCGGCGGAATCCTGTGCGATATCGGATCGCACCAGATCGACCAGTTCCTGCACTTCACCGGGTCGGACTCGGCCGAGGTCGTCCACGCGCATGTGGAGAACACCACGATGCCCGACCGCCCCGGCTTCCAGGACTTCGGTGAGATAGTCCTGCGGTCGGATCGCGGCCACGGCTACGTCCGCGTGGACTGGTTCACCCCGAACGGCCTGCCCACCTGGGGCGACGGGCGGCTGTTCATCCAGGGAACCGAGGGGTTCATCGAACTCCGCAAGTACACCGACATCGGGCGGCCCCATGTCACGAACAGCCTGTTCCTGGTGAACGGGACGGAGAACGCGCTGATCCCCTGCGATGACGCAGGCCTGCCGTACTTCCCCCGGCTGGCCGCCGACGTGCAGGACCGCACGGAAACCGCCGTCTCGCAGGCCCATACCTTCACGGTGATGGACCTCGCGATCCGCGCCCAGATGAAGGCTGTCGCCCAATGAGCCCCCGCAGCATCGTTGTCGTCGGCGCAGGTATCGGCGCGTCGCATCTGGCGGGTCTGGTGCAGTTGCCCGACCGCTACAGCATCAAGGCCGTCTGCGACCTGAACGAAGCGCGGGGTCGCCCGCTGGCCGACAAGTACGGCGCGGCCTTCACCACCGACCTGCCGGGTGTGCTGGCCGACCCCTCCGTCGATATCGTCGATATCTGCCTGCCGCCGCACCTGCACTTCCGCGCCTGCATGGATGCGCTGGACGCGGGCAAGGCGGTTGTCTGCGAGAAGCCGCTGGTCCCGTCGCTGCGCGAGGCCGACCTTCTGGCCGCCAAGGTGGCGGAAACGGGCGGCTTCCTGTCGCCGGTGTTCCAGTACCGCTTCGGCCTTGGCACCGCGCAGTTGCGCGCGCTGATCGACGCAGGTCTGGCCGGGCGCTGCCATGCGGGCAGTCTCGAGACGCACTGGGACCGGCCCGCGTCCTACTACACCGACGTGGACTGGCGCGGGACGTGGAAGGGTGAATCCGGCGGGGCGCTCTTGGGCCACGCCATCCACATCCACGACCTGCTTCCCTCGGTCCTGGGTCCCGTCGCGCAGGTCTATGCCGACGTCGCCACCCGCGTGAACGCGATCGAGGTCGAGGATTGCGCGGCCCTGTCGATCCGGATGGAGGAAGGCGCGGTCATCACGTCCTCCGTCACGCTGGGGGCGGCGGGCAACATCAGCCGGATGCGGCTGATGTATGCGGGGTTCACGGTCGAATCCGACCATGCGCCCTATTCGCTGGCCGAAAAGGGCTGGACCTTCACGGCCCGCGCACCGACGACGCAAGCGCAGATCGACGCGGTGCTGGCGGGCGTGACGGCGCCCAAGCCCGGCTATGCGGGCATGTTCACGGCGGTCGCCGATGCGCTCGACGGCCAGCCGGGGCGCGAGGTCACGCTGGCCGATGCCCGCCGGTCGCTGGAGTTCGTCACCGCCTGCTACCACTCCGCCCGCACCGGCCTGCCCGTGCGGCTGCCGCTGGGACCGGACCATCCGCTGTATGGCGGCTGGCTGCCCTGACGGCCCGCAGGCGCCGGGGCGCAGGGTCTGGCGGCAGTGTTTACCGGATGGTGACGGTCTGTCCCGCAGTTGGGGGCAACGGACCGTGTCCTTGGCTGCAAGATTGTGGCAACACGGTGGCGTCATCAGTCCGAGGGTTCCATGCTGTCCCGTCTCCTTCCTGCGCTGTCCGTCGCCGCCCTTCTGTGCGCGCCGACCGCGACACTTGCCGCGTCGATCACGGTGTCGACCTTCAGTCCCACGGCCTTCACGACCCTGCTGAACACCGGCACCTTCGTGGGCGAGGATTTCGAGACGCTCGGCACCACCCGCGGCGAGGGTGAGGTTGCCGGTCCCCTGTCCACCGCCGTCGGCACCTTCGTGACCGCGGGCGGCGTGGGATCGGGCGGCACGGTCACCGGGTTGCCCGGCAACACCGGGCGCCACCTTGCGCTGCGCGACGGCAACGTCTTCGGCCGCAACAACGCGGTACCGGTCGGCGGCGGCTGGTTCCTCGACTCGAACGACACGGCCGGAATGATCTGGAACGTGTCGGTCGGCGGGCTGTTCGACACGGTTGCCTTCGTGCTGTCGGACGCGTCCGACGTGGGGGCCTATCTGCGGATCACCGCCGGCAACCTCGTGCACGAGGTGCGGACCGGTGGGGCGCTGCCCGATGGCAGCGACCGGCTGGTGGTCGTGTCGTTCGGCCAGGCGGTGGCTGCGGCGCAGATCGCCTTGGTCAACTACACGGCCTTTGGCGGCGGCACCCTTGCCCGCAACGACGGCTTCAGCGTGGACGGCGCGCAGGTGCGCCTGTCGCCGGTGCCGGTTCCGGCCGCGGGTCTGCTCTTGATCGCTGGTCTGGGCGCAATGGCCGCCGTTCGGGCACGTCGCAAGGCCTGACCCCGGTCAAGGGGATGTGACAGGGGCGCGTCCGCCGGGGCGCGCCCCTTGTCTTGCCGGGGTCGGGCGCATGGCCTAGGTCCGTTCGGCAACAAAGGGGACCGACCATGCGCATCCTGTTCACCGGCGGCAGCGGCAAGGCGGGGCGGCATGTGGTGCCGTACCTGATGGCGCGGGGGCACCGGGTGCTGAACCTGGACCGCGTCGCGCTGGACCATCCGGGGGCCGAGACGCGGATCGCCGACATGACCGACGCGGGCGCGGTGCATGACGTGATGGCGGGACTGGCCGGGTTCGACGAGCTGGACCTGCCCGAACGGCCCCGCTTCGACACGGTGGTGCATTTCGCGGCTGTCCCGCGCATCCTGATGACGTCGGACGCGGAATGCTTCCGGGTCAACACGCTGGGCACCTACAATGTCATCGACGCGGCCCTGCGGCTGGGCATCCGCAAGGTGATCATCGCGTCATCCGAGACCACCTATGGTGTCTGCTTTGCGCAAGGAGAACGCCGCCCCGACTACCTGCCGGTGGACGAGGAACACCCCACCGTCCCCGAGGACAGCTATGCCCTGTCCAAGGTGGTCAACGAGGTGACAGCGCGATCCTTCCACGCGCGCACGGGTGCCGACATCTACGCCCTGCGGATCAACAACGTGATCGAACCGCACGAGTATGCCGCGAAATTCCCGGCCTATGTGGCGGACCCCGCCGCGCGGCGGCGCAACATCTTCGCCTATATCGACGCGCGCGATCTTGGGCACATGGTGGACCGGTGCCTGGCCGTGGATGGCCTGGGCTATCAGGTGTTCAACGTGGCCAACCCCGACACATCGGTCGCGCTGCCTTCGGCCGAGATCGCCGCGCGGTTCTATGCGGGCGTGCCGATGCGCCGCCCGGTGGATGGGTTCGGGACGTTCTATGCCATCGACAAGGCGCGGGCGATGCTGGGCTTCGCGCCGCAACACGGGTGGCGGGAGGAGCTTGGCCTGCCTGGCTGAGGAGCCCCCACGCTGCTGGACGCCGCTTCGCAAAGCGCCTAATCGGCGGGCATGTCCGCCGTCGCCCTGACCCCCGCGCAGCACGCACACGCCGTGCTGGTGCTTGGCCTGCCGCTGATCGGCAGCCATCTGGCCCAGTTCGCAGTCGGCGTGACCGATTCCATCATGCTCGGCTGGTACGCGGTCGAGGATCTGGCCGCCGCGACGCTGGGCGGGTCGTTCTTCTTCGTCTTCCTGATCTTCGGGTCGGGCTTTGCCTGGGCGGTGATGCCCGTGGTGGCCGCCGCCGCCGCCAGCGGCGAGACGCGCGAGGTGCGCCGCGTCACCCGCATGGCGCTGTGGCTGTCCATGCTGTTCGCCTGCGCGGCGATGCCGTTCTTCCTGTTCTCGGACAGCATCCTGCGCGCCATCGGCCAGACCGACGACCTGTCGGACCGGGCGGCAAGCTACCTGCGCATCTTCGGCTGGTCGCTGTTCCCCGCACTGGTCGTCATGGTGCTGAAAAGCTATCTCGCAGCACTTGGCCGCACGCAGGTGGTGCTGTGGGTGACGGTCGGTGCGGCGGTGCTGAACGGGGTGCTCAACTGGGTGCTGATCTTCGGCAACCTCGGCGCGCCCGAGCTTGGCATCCGCGGCGCGGCCATCGCGTCGGTCTGCTTGCACGTCTTCTCGATGGTGGCGCTGACGGCCTATGCGGCCACCGTCACCCGCGAGCACCAGCTGTTCGTGCGGCTGTGGCGGCCGGACTGGCCCGCCTTCCGGCGCATCTTCACGCTCGGCTGGCCCATCGGGGTGACGGCGCTGGCCGAAGTCGGGCTGTTTGCCGCTTCGGCCGTGCTGATCGGCTGGATCGGCACGATCGAGCTTGCCGCCCACGGGATCGCGCTGCAACTCGCGTCGGCCACGTTCATGATCCACATGGGCCTGTCCAATGCCGCCACGATCCGCGCGGGCCAGGCCTTCGGGCGCGAGGACCGGCCCGCGCTGCGCGTGGGTGCGGCGGTGGCGGTCGCGCTGTCTGCGCTGTGGGTGGCAGTGACGGTCGTCCTGTTCCTGACCGTGCCCGAGGCGCTGATCGGCCTGTTCCTGGATCCCGCCGACCCGAACCGCGCCGCAGTGATCGCCGCGGGTGTCACGCTGGTGGCGCTGGCCGCCCTGTTCCAGACGGCGGACGCGGCGCAGGTCATGGCGCTGGGGCTGTTGCGCGGCGTGCAGGACACGAAGCGACCGATGGTCTATGCGGCGGTCAGCTACTGGGCCGTGGGAATGCCGTGCAGCTATGCGCTGGGGTTCCCGCTGGGGTTCGGGGCGCCCGGGGTCTGGATGGGGCTTGTGGTCGGGCTGACGGTGGCGGCTGTGCTGCTCATGCACCGCTTCTGGACCGGGGTAGGGCGCGCTCCTATCTGACATCGGGTGCGCAGGGGGCCGCGATGCAGCCAGGGATCGGTCAGCCAGAGGCGACAGACTGGGCGACAGCTGCGCGGTCGCGCGTGCCCGGGTTTGTCGCGCGGCACTTCACCTGGCCCGGGACGCTGCGCCTGCACCGCGCGGCACTCGGGGCCGACATCCTGCGCGCGCCGGTGAACGTGGCGCTGTCGCCCGTCCTGGTCCTGACCCGGCTGGCAGCCATGGCCGCGCGCAAGGTCCGCCTGCGCCGCGCGGGCGACTGGCTGGCGTCGCGCCGTATCCTGCTGCCCACGGCGGTTGCTGCCGGGGTCGAAGCGCGGGTGGCGGATCAGCTTCTGGGCGTGACCCTGCCGCCCGGCGCGGACGAGGCCGCGCGTCAGGCGGCGATCCTGCAGGCCCCGCAGTTCCGCGAGCGGGTCCGCCGCGCGGGCACCCCCGAGCAGGCGCAGGCCATCGCCGCCCGCCTCTCGCAGGCGCTGGCCGAGTATGCGGGCACCCGGTCGGCCATCGCCGACCTGACAGTGTCGCTGGTGACGATCCTGATGGGAGCGATCCTGTTCCGCGCGGTCACGCCGGGGCTGGTCAGCATGGCGCCGGGTCTGGCCGAGGCGCTGTCCCATACCGTGGCGGTCGAGGACTTCCCGCTGGGCAGCACGCTGGGGGCCGCCTGGTACGGCGTCTTTCCGGTGGCGACGCCGGGCTGGATGGTCGCGGTGGCCGTCGCGGCGATGGTCATGGCGGGGTCCGTCGCCGGGGCCTTTGCGGGCGTCATCGCCGACCCCCTGCAGGCCCGCACCGGCATCCACGCGCGCCGCCTGCACCGGCTGATCGACACGGTGGATGCCGAACTTGACCGGCTGGACCGCCCGTTCGTGGCGCGCGAGCACTACCTCGCCCGGGTGTTCGACCTGTGGGATGCGGCGCTGGGGATCACCCGGCTGTTCCGGGGCTAAAGCCGGATCACCGCGATCAGGCGGCCATAGTCGGCCTCGCCCCGGTGGACGCTGCGGCGGTAGGAATAGAACCGCGCGGGGTCGGAATAGGTGCAGTGGCGCGTCCATTCGGCCCGGCCGACGCCCGCCGCCCGCAACCGCGCCAGCCCCGCGCCCGGCAGATCGAACATCAGCCGATCGCCGTTCCCTGGCGCGAAGTGCATCGCGGCACCGGGGTCATCGGCGGTGAAGGCGTCGAACACCTCGGGCCCGACCTCGTAGGCGCGCTGGCTGATCGTGGGGCCGATGGCCGCACCGATCCGGGCCCGGTCGGCGCCAAGCGCCACCATCGCGTCCACGGTTGCTTCCAGCACGCCCGCCAGCAGCCCCCGCCAGCCTGCGTGGGCCGCCCCGATCACGCCTGCCTCTCGGTCGGCCATGAGGACGGGTTGGCAATCAGCGGTCAGCACCGACAGCCCGAGCCCCGGCACCCGCGTCACCAGCCCGTCGGCCCGGGGCTTCGGCGCACCAAGCGGGCCGGTCACCGTCACCACGTCCGCCGAGTGCACCTGATGCACCGTCACCAACCCGTCGGGCGGCAGTCCCATCGCTTCGGCCACGCGGCCGCGGTTGATCGCCACGGCTTCCGCCAGGTCGGACGACCCGGGACCGCAGTTCAGCCCCTCGAAGATGCCCGACGACGCGCCGCCCGCCCGGGTGAAGAACCCGTGGCGTACGCCCTCCAGCGCGTCCGACGTCAGGATGTCCAGCGTCATGGATCGAACCCCGGCGGCACCGGCCCGCCCTGCGGATACAGGGCGAGCGCCTGGAACATCGTCCCCATCTGGTCGGGGTCGGTCAAGCGCTGATGGGCGGCAAGGTGACTGTCGCGCGCGGCGCCGGTCAGTCCTGCGGCCAGCCGTGCCGCCCGCTGGCCGATCCCGAGGCGGTCCAGGAGCGTGCCCTGCGGGGTCAGGCGGGTCGCCGCGGCAGGCCGGGCGGCAGCGGCGAGGGCCGCAAAGTCCACATGCGCGGTCAGGTCGGCCTGCCCGGGGTCGGCCAGCGGATCGGCGAAGGCGTGGCCCTGCACCGCCTGCAACGTGTCGCCGCGGGACCGCCAGCCGCCGTAGTCCACAAGGATGGCCGCCCCGCCCCGGGCCGCGATGCGTGCGCCGATGGACGCGGCGATGGGGGCGGCGGCGGGGCAGACCTCGACGATGTCGCCGTCGGCGGTGTCGCCCAGCCGGTCGGCCAGCGCCGCCACCGGCGCGGCATCCGTCAGGCCAAAGGACAGCCGACCGTCGCTCAACCCGACCACGCGCTCGCGCCAGCCTGCGCCCGCCCGCTGGACCTGGCGGATCGGCAGGGCATCGAAGAACTCGTTCGCCAGCAGGAACAGGGGCGCGTCGGGCAGGCCGTCCACCCGGTCGTGCCAGGTGACGGGGTATGCGGCCAGGGTGGCGGCCTGCCGGGCGCGCAGGACGGGCGACGCCTCGACCAGATGCACCGCCATTCCGGCGTGGAACCCCGGAACGCTTCGGGTCGCCCGCAGGACATCCGCCATCAGCGTGCCGCGCCCGGGACCAAGCTCGGCCAGCACGAAGGGCGCAGGCGCCCCCTGATCGAGCCAGGCCTGCGCCAGCGCCAACCCCAGAAGCTCGCCGAACATCTGGCTTATCTCGGGCGCGGTGGTGAAGTCGCCCGCCGCCCCCAGCGGATCGCGCGTGGCATAGTAGCCGTGCGCGGGGTGCAGCATGCAGTCGGCCATGTAGTCGGCGACGGTGATCGGCCCCGCGGCCCGGATGCGCGCGGCGATCAGCGCGGCCAGCGCCGTCACGCCGGCCTCCGCGCCTGCCGTATCGCCCAGAGAACCGCCGCGAGCCCGCCCAGGATCATTGGCAGGCACAGGATCTGCCCCATGGTCAGCCCGTAGCCCCCGCCGAAGACCAGCGCGTGGCCGATCTCGTTCCCCGGCGACACGAACTGCGCGTCGGGCTGGCGGACGAACTCGACCGCGAACCGCGCCAGGCCATAGCCCGCGAAGAACACACCCGCGATGGCGCCGGGCCGCATCAGCCACCCGCGACGCACCAGCCACATGAGGCACAGCCCCAGGACCAGCCCCTCGAGCCCCGCCTCGTACAGTTGCGACGGGTGGCGGGCGCAGGGATCGACGACGCCGGGGCAGTCCTGCGCGGCGGCGCCCGGGAATATCACGCCCCAGGGCAGATCGGTCGGGCGACCCCAGAGTTCGGCGTTGATGAAGTTGGCGATCCGGCCCAGGAACAGGCCCACGGGCGTCGCCAGCGCAAGTGCATCGGCCAGGCTCGCCAGTGGCGCCCCGTGCCTGCGGGCAAACAGGACCGCCGCGACCACGACCCCCGCCAGCCCGCCGTGGAACGCCATCCCACCCTGCCAGACCGCCAGGATCTCGACCGGATTCGCCAGATAGTAGCCGGGCTGATAGAACAGCACGAAGCCCAGCCGCCCGCCGACGATCACGCCGACGATGACGTAAGTCAGCAGATCCTCGGCGGCCTCGGGCGGGAAGGGCACCCGCCCGCCCCACAGCGCAGGCCGCCGCATCAGCCCCACGACGATGCGCCATCCCGCCACCAGCCCCACGATATAGGCCAGCGCGTACCAGCGCAGCGCCAGCGTGACCCCGCCGATCTCGACCGAGAACAGGTCGGGCGACAGGGGCGGAAAGGGGATCGCGGCGGGAATCACAGGCGCCAGACGCCACGCCCCTGCGGCGATGTCAACCTTGAGCCCGGCGCGACCCGGGGCCATATGGGGGACAGCGAAAAGGAAGCCCGCCATGCAGACCCGGTCGAAGTTCTTCGAGGACATGTCGCAACTCATGACGAACGCCATGGGCGTGGCCCAGGGCGCGCGGGACGAGGCCGAGACGGCGATGAAGAGCTGGTTCGACCGCTTCCTCGCCGACCGCAACCTCGTCACGCGCGAGGAGTTCGACGCCGTCCGCGCCATGGCCCAGAAGGCGCGCGAGGAGAACGAATTGCTCAAGGCGCGGATCGAGGCGCTGGAAGCCCGCAGCCAGGGCTGAGACCCGCCGCGCTGCTTTTCGATGCCGGACGGCGGGGGGCTCTGCCCACCGGCACGGCCCCCGGGGGCCGTGCTCCCCCCGGGATACTTGAGACAGGATGAAGGAGGCAGGGCGTGCGCAGGCCCGTCGGCGCGCTCGGGCGACCTGCCTTGCCCGAGCCGCGTCGCCCTGTCTCATCCCGTTGCAAGGATCCCCGGGGGGGCCAGCCCGGCGACGGGGGCAGCGCCCCGAGGTCGCCGGCGACCTCGGTCTCGCGCAGCGTCATCGCGCGGTTACCATTTTCCCGCTTTACAGCGCGCCCGCGACCCTCCACCATATCTGGTAAGGACGGGAGCCCGAATACCCGTCCGTTGAGCAGTTGGCTAGCGGTTGAGGGCACTTTTGCCTGGGCCGCTATCATCGAGAGGCAGTCCATGGCGCTTTCTGAGCATGACCTCGCGGACGACCTGCACCCCATCGATGTCGTCGAAAGTATCGCGACGCATCACGCCTGGGATTTCGACCGGATCGCGGACGATCAGATCGCGATGGCAGTCGAGGGGCAGTGGCGGACCTACTCGATCACGCTGGCCTGGTCGGGCAATGACGAGACGCTCCGCTTGATCTGCACCTTCGAGATGGAGCCGCCCGCCGAGCGGATGGGCGAGCTTTACGAGTGCCTCAACCGGGCCAATGACCTGTGCTGGGCGGGCGCCTTCACCTTCTGGGGCGAGCAGCGGCTGATGGTGTTCCGCTACGGTCTGGTGCTGGCCGGGGGCCAGATTGCGGGGGCCGAACAGGTGGACTGTCTGATCAACGCGGCCGTCATGGCCTGCGAGCGGTTCTATCCCGCCTTCCAGCTGGTCGCCTGGGCCGACCGCCCGCCGGTCGAGGCGATGAAGGTGGCGATGACCGAGGCCTACGGGCGCGCGTGACTTTCCCTCTCGGGTCCGGCGGGGTAGACCCGGACCGGATCGGAGGGACCTGTCATGATGGACGAGATCGCCCGCCGCGGCATGGTGCTGCTGGGCTGCGGCAAGATGGGGTCGGCGATGCTGGCGGGCTGGCTGAAGGCCGGGCTGCCTGCGTCCGCCGTCACCGTGCTGGAACCGCGGCCGTCGGACTGGCTGGCGGGTCTGCCCGGGCTGAACCTCAACGGTGCGGTTCCCGCGGGCCCGGCCGTGGCGCTGGTGGCGGTGAAGCCGCAGGTCATGGCCGAGGCGCTGCCGCGGCTGGGGCCGCTTGGCGGGGGCGCGACGCTGGTCATCACGGTGGCGGCCGGCACGCCGATCGCCACCTACGAGGCCGTCCTGGGCCTGGGCACGCCCGTTGTCCGCGCGATGCCGAACACGCCGGCCGCGGTGGGGCGCGGGATCTCGGCCATCGTGGGCAATGTCTGTGCCAGGGCGGCGCACCTCGACATGGCCGAGGCGCTGCTGGCGGCGGTGGGCCAGGTGGTGCGCCTGCCGTCCGAGGACCTGATGGATGCGGTCACGGCCGTGTCGGGGTCGGGACCGGCCTATGTCTTCCACCTGATCGAGACGCTGGCGGCGGCAGGCGCGGCCGAGGGACTGCCCCCCGACCTGGCCCTGCATCTGGCGCGCGCGACGGTGGCCGGGGCGGGTGCGCTGGCCGAGGCGTCCGGGGACAGCCCGGCGCAGTTGCGCGTCAATGTCACCAGTCCGAACGGGACGACCGCGGCGGCGCTTGGCGTGCTGATGGATGACGCGACCGGGTTTCCCGCGCTTCTCCGCCGCGCGGTCAAGTCCGCGGCCGACCGGTCGCGGGAGCTCCGGGGATGATCGCGTACGAGGATTTCGCCAAGGTCGACATCCGCGTCGGCCGCATCACCCGGGCCGAACCGTTCCCCGAGGCGCGCAAGCCCGCCATCAAGCTGTGGGTCGATTTCGGGGACGGGATCGGGGTGAAACGGTCCTCGGCCCAGATCACCCGGCACTACCGGCCCGAGGACCTGGCCGGCAAGCTTGTCGTCGCCGTGGTGAACTTTCCGCCCCGGCAGATCGGCCCGGTCATGTCCGAGGTGCTGGTCCTGGGCGTGCCCGATGCGGATGGCGAGGTGGTGCTGCTGGCGCCCGATCTTGATGTGCCCCTTGGCGGAAGGATGTTCTGAATGGCCCGGATCCTGATCACCCGCGACCTGCCCGATGCCGTGATGGCCCGCGCCCGCGCGACCCATGAGGTGAACCTGCACACCGGCGGGCCCCTGTCCGAGGCCGAGGCGCGGGCGGCGATGGTCGTCTATGACGGGATCGTGCCGACCCTGGGCGATGCGTTCCGGGCGGGGGCCTTTGCCGACATCCGGCCGCGGACGAAGGTGCTGGCGAATTTCGGGGTGGGGTACAACCACATCGACGCGGGTGCCGCGCGGGCGGCGGGGGTGGTGGTGACGAACACCCCCGGGGCGGTGACCGATGCCACCGCGGACATCGGGATGATGCTGGTCCTGATGGTCTGCCGCCGCGCGGGCGAGGGCGAGCGGATCGTGCGGGCGGGGCGCTGGGGCGGCTGGGGGCCGACGCAGTTCCTGGGGTTCCACGTGTCGGGCAAGCGGCTGGGGATCGTCGGCATGGGGCGCATCGGCAAGGCCATCGCCCGGCGTGCGCACCACGGGTTCGGGATGGAGATCCTGTTCTACAACCGCAGCCCGGTGGCTGATCCGGGGGTGCCGGCGCGGCAGGTAGCGACCCTGAATGACCTGCTGACGGGGGCCGACATCGTGGTGCTGGCGGTGCCCGCCACGCCCGCCACGCGGCACCTGATCGGGGCGGCGGAGCTGGCCCTGATGGGGTCGTCGCGGTACCTGGTCAATATCGCCCGGGGCGACGTGGTGGACGAGGCGGCGCTGGTGGCGGCCCTGAAGGCCGGGACCATCGCCGGGGCGGGCCTCGACGTCTATGAGCGGGAGCCGGTGCTGGAGCGGGGCCTCACGGACTGCGAGAATGCGGTCCTGCTGCCCCATATCGGGACCGCCGCGCTCGAGGTGCGGGAGCGGATGGGGTTCATGGCGCTGGATAACCTGGATGCCGTTCTGGAGGGACGGGCGCCGCCCAACCCGGTCTGAGGGGGCGTTTGTGCACATGTGCACAAACGGTTAGGGTGTTGATTTCGTTCGGATATGGGTGTGCACGGTAGGGTCTGGTTTACCTGTGTGACCGGTGGGTGTCCGGGGCGGGCGTTGCGTTTCCCGGGGCAGGCGAGGGGGGCTCTGCCCCCGGCCTGACCCCTGGTCAGGCCGCCCCCGGGATATTTGGAGCACGCCGAAGCGCAGGGTGCAGGGTGCGCTGGGGCGTGGCAGGATGCGGCCTGGGTGAGGGCGGCGTGAGGGGTGCGCGGGCGGGATGGTGAGGGCGGCGGAAATACAGAACAAGGTTCACCTCCAGATGTGGCTGGAAGGGCGGCCTTGGGATGATGATATCTGCTTCACTTCCCGTGCAGCGCTTCGTGTGGCGCCAGTCTTTTGGGAGTGGGTATCTGGCCCGCCCGGTCAGCCAGAGGTCGACGAGCTTTCGGTTTTGCGCTGCTGCCTCATTTCGGCAGTCTCCAGCATTCGGAACGCAAATCAGTTGTCTGGGCCTGCAACGGCAGCGACCCGGAGTATTGCTCGCGCGATCAAGATTTCCCGGGACAACGTAACTCGCGGAGCCATCCTTGAAGAGGGCCTTGCTGCCGCTCGCGCTTCGAAAGCCGCGGAGGCAGCGCGTGCCGCCTCCAAAGCAATCGCCCATGGCGGGATCGACACACATGAAGTGGTCTCTGCGGTTTCTGGACTATACGAGTCGTATCGGCCGCGCCGAGGAGTGGTCGCGGAAGCAATCTTTGCTGCGGCGATAAGCGATGCCGCAGAGATTGAGGCTGGGCTGAACCCGTTTGCACGACCGCTCTGGCAGGGAGGAACACCCGATTGGGTCCCGATGGTTCACCGCGACTGGCGGGCGCGGGGCGGAGGGTGGGTGTTCTGGGCGGACTGGTACGAGGGGTATCTGACGGGCCAACCGCTCGACATCGACCTGCTGGAGCAGGTGGCGCTGATCCCGTCCAAGGACTGGGACAAGGGCGATGACCATGTGAACGGGATCATCGCGGCGATCTACGACGAATGGCGCGCGGGGCCGGGCAAGTTTGCGCAGGCGCTTGCGGCTGTCCCTCCGGCCGTGCCCGAGGCGGTTGCGGCGGTGCAGCGGGCGGTCGTGCAGAACCGCGCGGCGCTGCCGCCGACATTTGATGCGCTGGAGGGGTTGATCGCGCTGGAGGTCGAGCGATTGCAGGGCCGCAACTACACAAGCGACCTCGATCGGGACGAGAGCATCCGGCTGATCGGTGTCTTCCTCACGTTGCTTGAGGCGGTCCAGCGCTTGCGCGCGGCAGTCCCCAAACAAGGTGCGCCGTCGGACGGAGAGGCGGCGCAGATCGTGGGGCTGTTGGCGCTGTACAAGCAGAAGTGCGCGGAGTGGCCCCGGGCAAATGCCGACGATATGGTGGACGGGACCTATCGGTCGGAATCGTGGGCGCTTCCACCGGGTTGTTTGTGGCGTTCGGCTTGCCTGCATGGGTGGGGCTTGCCATTGGGGGCGCAGCATTCGGTGGCAAGCGGATCGTCGATGCGCTGAATGCGGCGGAGAAGGCGCGGAGCATTCTGAAATGATCCTCCCCCCGTTCGTGGCACCCTGACCCCGCGAGCGCCTTTGCCGACTTGACCCGTTGGCGTGTGGGCGGGGTGGCGGTTTTGGTGCGCGCGTGACGACTCGGCGGCATGCTCTGGCCGGGCCGCGGCCCGGCCTGTGTCTGCCTTGCGCCTGATCCGTCGTCTAGCCCGTCGAGACGCCGTTCACCCCGTGGCGCTGGCCCAGCACGAGCACGGCGGCCAGCATCGGGTCGTCGGTGGCATCCTGCACCTCTTGTGCGGCGGCGTGTGCCGTCCGCAGCGCCTGGGCAAGCAGGAGGCGATTCCCCTGTTTTTCGGCAAAGGTGGCGATCGAGAACAGGATTCCACCGACTTCTGCAGCCTCGTTACTCACGGTCCCTCGCAGCGGTTATGATACGCGTGTGGGGTGCAGGCTGACCTATAGTTGCTTAATGCGAAGTTACTTGTTTGCAGAATTCTGTCTGAGGTCGGTCGCAAGTTCAATCGGTTCGGTCGCGCTCCTCATGCAGCATGCGGGCGAGGATCTCGATCTCGGCCGCGGTCCGGGTTGCGCCGGCCGAGCGGAGGTTGAGGGCGCAGAGCTTGAGGGTGAGGGGTGACGGCAAGGGCGGGGCGCGGTCCTTGGGCGGATTGATGGTTGCCATGCTGGCCTCCTTCAACAAAGGTTTCGTGCCTGCCATGTTCCGCCAGAGTGGTTAACGTGGCGTTAGCGGTCGTTTACTGAGCGTAAAGTTGCCGATGGCGTGAGGTGGGCGCCCGTGCGGTCCGGGAAGACGCCGGTCTTGATGGGGCGACCGCAACGCCTTAGGCAGGCGCGGTGACCAGTGTCCTGACCCTTCCCACCCCCCGTGGCACCTTGACCCCGCAGCGCTCGCTTGCCGACCTAACCTGGTTGCGGGTGGGTGGCCCGGCGGACTGGCTGTTCCAGCCGGCTGACCTTGAGGACCTTGCGGCGTTCCTTGGGGCGCTCGACCCGGCCATCCCCGTGTTTCCCATGGGTGTGGGGTCGAACCTGATCGTGCGGGACGGGGGCATCCGGGGCGTTGTCATCCGGTTGGGGCGGGGGTTCAACTCGATTGCCGTCGAGGGCAACCGCGTCACGGCGGGGGCCGCGGCACCGGATGCGCATGTGGCGCGGCGAGCGGCGGAGGGGGGGGTGGACCTGACGTTCCTGCGCACGATCCCGGGCAGCATCGGGGGGGCGGTGCGGATGAATGCGGGGTGCTACGGGTCCTATGTGGCCGATGTGCTGGTGGAGGTCACGGCCGTGACGCGCGAGGGGCGGGTGGTGGTGATCCCGGCGGCGGACCTGGGGTTGGCCTATCGGTCCTCGGTCCTGCCACCGGGCTGGGTGCTGACGGGGGCGGTGTTCGAAGGGCCCCCGGGTGATCCGGCGGCGCTGGCCCTGCGGATGGCGGAGCAGGTGGCCAAGCGCGATGCGTCGCAGCCCACCAAGGACCGTACGGCGGGGTCCACGTTCCGCAATCCGGCCGGGTTCTCCTCGACCGGGCGGGCGGATGACGTGCATGACCTGAAGGCGTGGAAGCTGATCGCGGATGCCGGCATGCGGGGCGCGCGGCGGGGGGGCGCCGAGATGTCGCCGATGCATGCGAACTTCCTGGTGAACCGGGACGGCGCCACCGCCGCCGATCTGGAGGGCCTGGGCGAGGCGGTGCGCGAAAGGGTATTCCAAATGACCGGCATCCGGTTAGAGTGGGAAATCATGCGGGTGGGCGACGCCTGACCCGTGTGAACCCCGGCAACGACCGGGGGCCCGAAGGCAGCGGGCAGCGAATGGGCCGGACACAAGGCCCGGATGAGTTGAGGCGGACGATTGGGCAGGTCGGGCAGAACCGGCTCCCGTGTCGCGGTATTGATGGGCGGACCCTCGGCCGAGCGCGAGGTGTCGCTGTCGAGCGGTCGCATGTGTGCGGACGCGCTGCGGGGCGAGGGCTATGACGTGGTCGAGGTCGATTGCGGCCCCGATCTGGCGGCGCGTCTGGTCGCGATCGCCCCCGATGTCGCGTTCAACGCGCTGCATGGCCGCTGGGGCGAGGATGGCTGCGTCCAGGGGCTGCTGGAGTGGCTGCGCATCCCCTATACCCATTCGGGCGTGCTGGCGTCGGCGCTGGCGATGGACAAGGAACGGACGAAGTCCGTCTATCGCGCGCATGGGCTGCCGGTGGCGGACAGCCTGCTGGTCGGGCGGGACGAGGCCGCGGCCCGGCATGCGATGGTGCCGCCCTATGTGGTGAAGCCGGTGAACGAGGGGTCGTCGGTCGGCATCCACATCGTGCCCGAGGGGGCGAACCGGCCCCCGGCGCTGCCTGCGACGATGCCCGCGACGGTGATGGTCGAGGCCTATGTGCCGGGGCGGGAGCTGACCGTGACGGTGATGGGCGACCGGGCGCTGACGGTGACGGATATCCTGGCGGACGGGTGGTACGACTATCACGCGAAATATGCGCCGGGCGGGTCGCGCCATGTGGTGCCGGCCGAGGTGCCGGGGGATGTGTTCGACGCCTGTCTGGCGCATGCCCTGGTGGCGCATCGGGCGCTGGGGTGCCGGGGGGTCAGCCGGACGGATTTCCGCTGGGATGAGGCGCGCGGGCTGGCCGGGCTGATCCTGCTCGAGACGAACACCCAGCCGGGGATGACCCCGACCAGTCTGGCGCCGGAGCAGGCGGCGGTTTGTGGCATTCCGTTTGGCGCGCTGTGTCGCTGGATGGTGGAGGACGCCAGTTGCGACCGCTGAGGCACCTGTGGCGCGGGCGGGCGGGCGATCCGGCGCCGTCGCGGATGGCCTACCGGATGCAGCGGTTCTGGCTGACGCCGGTCTACCGCGCGGCGGTGCGGGTCGGGTTGCCGGTGTTTGCCGTGGTGCTGGGGGTGGGGCTGTGGTTCCACGATGCCGACAACCGGCAGCGGCTGGCGGACCTGGCGGCGCATCTGCGCGACGAGGTGGCCGGGCGGCCCGAGTTCGCGGTGCGGCTGATGGCGATCGATGGCGCGTCGCCGGTGGTGGCCGAGGCGATCCGCGAGGTGGCGCCGGTGCGGCTGCCCGCGTCGTCGTTCGAGATCGACCTGGATGCGGTGCGGGCGGCGGTGGCGGAGCTGGACGCGGTGGCGGCGGTGGACGTGCGCATCCGGGCGGGCGGCATCCTGCAGGTGGATGTGGCCGAGCGGGTGCCGGCGGTGGTCTGGCGCGGGCCCGGCGGGATCGACCTGCTGGACAATGGCGGGCGGCGGGTCGCGGCGCTGGCCACGCGGGCGGCGCGGCCGGACCTGCCCCTGATCGCGGGCGAGGGGGCGGATGCCGCGGTGCCCGAGGCGCTGGCGCTGGTGGCGGCCGCCGGGCCGGTCGCCGACCGGCTGCGCGGGCTGGTGCGCGTGGGCGAGCGGCGCTGGGACGTGGTGCTGGCCGACGCGGCGCGGGGCGACCAGACGATCCTGCTGCCCGAGCGCGGCGCGGTCACGGCGCTGGAACTGGTCCTCGCGCTCGATGCCGCGCAGGACCTGTTCGCGCGCGACCTGGTCAGCATCGACGTGCGCAACATCCATCGCCCGACCCTGCGGCTGCGGGGGCAGGCGGTCGAGGAACTGGCGCGCATCCGCAGTCTGGAATGGGGAACCCCGCTGCCGGGCGGGGTGGGGCAATGAGAGTGGCGCCATGAAGGACCTTTACCAGTCGCAGCGCGCCATGCGCGCGATGCGCCGCGCGGCGCTGACCCGGGGCGTGGTCGCGGTGCTGGACGTGGGAACATCCAAGATCGCCTGCCTGATCCTGCGCTTCGACGGGCCGGACGCCCTGCGCGACGGCGACGGCGTGGGCGCGCTGGCCGGGCAGACCGCGTTCCGGGTGATCGGGGTCGCCACCACCCGGTCGCGCGGCGTGCGTTTCGGCGAGATCGACGCCATGCCCGAGACCGAACGCGCGATCCGCACCGCGGTGCGCGGCGCGCAGCAGATGGCGGGGGTCCGGGTGGACCACGCGATCGCCTGTTTCTCGGGCGCGCACCCGCGCAGCTACGGTCTGGCGGGCGAGGTCGAGGTGCATGACCGCGCGGTCACGGAAACCGACATCGCCCGCGCGCTGGCGGCCTGCGACCTGCCCGACTTCGGCCAGGGGCGCGAGGTGCTGCACGCGCAGCCGGTGAACTTTGCGCTGGATCACCGCACGGGGCTGGGCGATCCGCGCGGGCAGGTGGGCAACCGGCTGGCCTGCGACATGCACCTGCTGACGGTGGACAACGCGCCCGTCCAGCATCTGCTGGACGCAATCCACCGCTGCGACCTGGAACTGGCGGGGCTGGCGTCGTCGGCCTATGCCGCCGGGGTCGCGGCGCTGGTCGAGGACGAGCAGGAACTGGGCGCGGCCTGCATCGACATGGGCGGCGGGTCCACCGGCCTGTCGGTCTTCATGCGCAAGCACATGATCTATGCCGATGCCGTCCGGCTGGGCGGCGAGCATGTGACCCAGGACATCGCCAAGGGCCTGCAGGTGCCGCGCGACGTGGCCGAGCGGATCAAGACGCTGCACGGGGGCGTGCATGCCACGGGCGTGGACGACCGCGAGCGGATCGCGCTGGGCGGCGAGAGCGGCGACTGGGAGAAGGACCGCCAGACCGTCAGCCGGTCGGAACTGATCGGGATCATCCGCCCCCGGGTCGAGGAGATCCTGGAGGAAGTGCGCATCCGGCTGGACGCGGCCGGGTGGGACAGCCTGCCCAGCCAGCAGATCGTGCTGACCGGCGGCGCCAGCCAGATCCCGGGGCTGGATGTGCTGGCGCCCAAGATCCTGGGCCAGCGGGTGCGGCTGGGCCGCCCGATGCGGGTGCAGGGTCTGCCGCAGGCGGCGTCGAGCGCCGCATTCTCGGCCGCGGTCGGCCTGTCGCTGTTCGCCGCCAACCCGCAGGACGAGTGGTGGGATTTCGAAATTCCCGCCGAGCGTTACCCCGCGCGATCACTGCGGCGGGCGATGCGCTGGCTGAAGGAGAACTGGTAGGCGGCGAATCCGCGCTGCCCGGGGCCTGCGCGCCGCGCGGTCCCGCGGCGGCGCCCCGCCCGACGGATATGCCCGGGGCTCATGCGCGGCATGAGGATTGTGGCATATCGTGTTGAGTTCCGCGACATCTTGAGCGTGCCCCGCGATGCGGCGGAGGTTCGCCTGCATTCCCCCATATTTTGTGGCTTTTCTGTGTTTTTCGGGTGACGCCGGGCCTGCAAACCGTTACATTTCGAGCCGGGTTTCCATTCGTCCGGTGGGGAAGCGCGGGGCTTGCCGGACCAAGAAAGCGACAGGCGGACAGACCATGACACTCAACCTTCGGATGCCGGAGCGGGACGAGCTGAAGCCGCGGATCACCGTCTTCGGTGTGGGCGGCGCGGGCGGAAACGCCGTGAACAACATGATCGAGAAGCGGCTCGACGGGGTCGAGTTCGTGGTGGCCAACACCGACGCGCAGGCGCTGGCGCAGTCGGATGCGCCGCACCGCATCCAGCTGGGCGTACGGGTGACGCAAGGCCTGGGCGCCGGGGCGAAGCCGTCGATCGGGGCCGCCGCAGCCGAGGAGACGATCGAGGAGATCGTCAACCACCTGCAGGGCGCGCACATGTGCTTCATCACGGCAGGCATGGGTGGCGGCACCGGCACGGGCGCCGCGCCGATCATCGCGCAGGCGGCGCGCGAGCTGGGCGTGCTGACCGTGGGCGTCGTGACCAAGCCCTTCCACTTCGAGGGCGCGAAGCGGATGCGCCAGGCCGAGGAAGGGGTCGAGGCGCTGCAGCGGATGGTCGATACCCTGATCATCATCCCGAACCAGAACCTGTTCCGGCTGGCGTCCGAGAAGACCACCTTCACCGAGGCGTTCAGCATGGCCGATGACGTGCTGTACCAGGGCGTCAAGGGCGTGACCGACCTGATGGTGCGGCCGGGGCTCATCAACCTCGACTTCGCCGACGTGCGCGCGGTGATGGACGAGATGGGCAAGGCGATGATGGGCACGGGCGAGGCCGACGGCGAGGATCGTGCCGTGCAGGCCGCCGAGAAGGCGATTGCCAACCCGCTGCTGGACGAGGTCTCGCTGCGCGGGGCCAAGGGTGTGCTGATCAACATCACCGGCGGCTACGACCTGACGCTGTTCGAGCTGGACGAGGCCGCGAACCGCATCCGCGAGGAGGTGGACCCGGATGCCAACATCATCGTGGGGTCGACGCTGGACACCGAGATGTCGGGCAGGATGCGGGTCAGCGTGGTGGCGACGGGGATCGATGCTGTCGAGCAGCGCGCCGATCTGACGCCGCCGCGCCGCCGGGCCGAGACTGCGGGCCGTGCGGCGCCTGCGCCGGCTGCCGCTGCGCCCCGTGCACCGGAGGCCCGTGCGCCCGAGGCGCGGATGCCGGAACCGCGGATGGCCGAACCCGCGCCGCAGCCCGAGCCCACGTTCCAGCGCCGCGCGCCCGCCGAGGCGCCCGGTCTGTTCGACGATGACGGTCTGCCGCCCCCGGCCTATCGCCCGCAACCCGCGCCCGAGGCCCGCGCGCCGGTGATGCATGCCGACTGGGATGACGAGGTGGCCGCGGCCGAGCCTGCGCCGGCCCCGGCTGCGCCGCGCGTGCCCGGCACCCCCACGCCCGAGGCGCTGGCGCGTCTGAAGGCCGCCGTGGGCCGGACGGTCGCCGCCACCGAGCCGCGCAGCTATGCCGCCCCGCAACCGGCCGAGCCTGCGGCCGAGAAGCCCCGGTTCGGCGGTCTGAACACGCTGATCAACCGAATGACCGGCCACGCGGCGGACCCCCATCCGCAGCCCGCGCCGCGCGCCGCGCCGCCGCTGCGCCAGCCTCCGGCGGTGTCGGGAGCGGCGGATGCGGGTCGCGCGGACGGGTCCCCCGACCAGGAACGGATCGAAATTCCGGCATTTCTGCGTCGTCAGGCGAACTGAGCGGATTTTCGTGTATCGGAACAGGCCGGGCCTTGCCCGGCCTTTTTCGTTTGAGGTCAGGGGTTTGGCCCGGCGCGTCCGCGGCCTGCGCGGGAAATCGCGCATCCCGGGACAAGCTGTTTCACGCGGTTGCAAAGTTTGAATTGAGTGATGACAGGCGGCAGCCTAGGCCAGACGATGTCAAGGTGTGCGTGGGGGCCTTGTCAGAATCGTGCAAGTCCACCCGCGTGACAACAGGGCCGGAGCGTACCGGCCGACAGGAAACAGGCCCGAAGATCGTGCAGACGAGCGTCAAGTCCCCCGTCCGTTTCGCAGGCACCGGATTGCATTCCGGGGCGCCGGTGCGGCTGACGGTCCATCCCGCGCCGGCGGGCACGGGCATCTGGTTCCGCCGCACCGATCTGGCGGGGCGTGACGCGATGGTGCCTGCGAACTGGGAGGCGGTCGTGCCGGCCGCCCTGTGCACGCGGATCGAGAATCCGGCGGGTGTGGCGGTGTCCACGATCGAGCACCTGATGGCGGCGCTTGCGGGCTGTGGCGTGACCAATGCGCTGGTGCATATCGACGGGCCCGAGGTGCCGATCCTGGATGGCAGCGCGGCGCCGTTCGTGCGGGGGATCATGGCGACGGGGCTGAACCGGCTGGATGCGGCCCAGCATGCGCTGCGGATCCTCGATGTGGTCGAGGTGCGCGACGGCGCTTCGGTTGCGCGGCTGTCGTCGGCGGACGTGCCCGAGATCGCGTTCGAGATCGACTTTCCCGATGCCGCCATCGGCCGGCAGGACCTGACGCTGCGGATGGCCAATGGCGCCTTCGTGCGCGAGCTGTCGGACTGCCGGACCTTCTGCCGCCAGGCCGACGTGGACGCGATGCGCGCGCAGGGGCTGGCGCTGGGCGGCACGCTGATGAATGCGGTGGTGGTCGATGGCGACCGGGTGCTGACCCCGGGCGGCCTGCGCCGCGCCGACGAGGCCGTGCGCCACAA
Source organism: Rhodobacteraceae bacterium UBA996 (assembly GCA_002291955.1). Classification (GTDB taxonomy): domain Bacteria; phylum Pseudomonadota; class Alphaproteobacteria; order Rhodobacterales; family Rhodobacteraceae; genus UBA996. The sequence continues at coordinate 29,315 of DBBA01000018.1, forward strand.
GATGCTGGATGCGATGGGCGACCTGGCGCTGGCCGGGCTGCCGATTCTCGGCCGCTACACCGGCATCCGTGCGGGCCACGCGATGACCAACCGCCTGCTGCGGGCGCTGTTCGCGCGGCCCGATGCCTATGATGTGGTCGAGGTCGCCCCCGAGCTGGCGCGTCGCCTGCCCGGCGCGGGCCTGACCCTGTCGGACCTGCCCGCCGCGGCCGCCTGACCGGGGCGGGTCGCGGGGCAGGGTGTTATCGGATTGCTGGGCGTGGCGGGAAAGGCGCGCGGGGGTTGTCCTGCCCCGCGTCCGGGCGATAGACCGTTTCCAGCGGAATCCCCGCGTGCTAGAGCGGCGCGGGTGTGGGGGTGCGGTGGCATCCCGCGGAACGGCGAGGGGTTGCGGGTGACGGACGGGACGGGATCGCGCGGGCGGACTGGCATCGCCCTTGCGCTGTCGCTTGTGCTGCTGGCGGCCTGCGGCGGGGGCACCGAGCAGGTGCCGCTCGACACGCTGGAACCCGAGGAGATCTTCCGCCGCGCCGAAGTCCAGCTGGAGACCGGCAACCGCCGCGAGGCCGAGCGGGCCGCAGCCCTGTTCGGCGAGGTCGAGCGGCTGTATCCCTATTCCGACTGGGCCAAGCGCGCGCTGATCATGCAGGCCTTTGCCCTGCACCGGAACCGCGACTACGAAGGCGCGCGGCAGGCGGCGCAGCGCTATATCGACTTCTACCCGGCGGACGAGGATGCGGCCTATGCCCGCTACCTGCTCGCGCTGTCCTACTATGACCAGATCGACGACGTGGGCCGCGACCAGGGCCTGACCTTCCAGGCGCTGCAGGCCCTGCGTGAGGTGATCGAGCTGCACCCCGACAGCGAATACGCGCGGTCGTCGGTGCTGAAGTTCGATCTGGCGTTCGACCATCTGGCCGCCAAGGAAATGGAGATCGGGCGCTACTACCTGAAGCGCGGGCATTACGCGGCGTCGGTCAACCGGTTCCGGTCGGTGGTCGAGGATTTCCAGACCACGACGCAGACACCCGAGGCGCTGTACCGGCTGGTCGAGGCCTATGTCGCGCTTGGCCTGCGGGACGAGGCGCAGACGGCGGGCGCGATCCTGGGCTACAACTTCCAGTCCACGGTCTGGTATCAGGACGCCTTCACCCTGCTGACGGGCGAGGGGTTGCCGCTGGAGCCCGCGGGCGAGGGCTGGCTGCGCGGCATCTACCGCCAGATGATCCGCGGCGAGTGGCTGTAGGCGGGTAGCGGCGGGGCATGCGCCCTGCCTTGCGGGGCGAGGGGTCATGCTGCGCGGGCTCGACATCCGGGATCTTCTGCTGATCGACCGGCTGTCGGTCGAGTTCCGCCCCGGGCTGAACGTGCTGACGGGCGAGACCGGGGCGGGCAAGTCGATCCTGCTCGATGCGCTGGGGTTCGTGCTGGGCTGGCGCGGGCGGGCCGATCTGGTGCGCGCGGGCGCCGACACGGGCGAGGTTGTCGCGGTGTTCGATCTGGGTGCGGAGCATCCGGTGCGGGCGGTGCTGGAGGATGCCGGGTTGCCCGGGGGGGACGAGCTGATCCTGCGCCGCACGGTGACCGCCGACGGGCGCAAGACCGCCTTTGTGAATGACCGCCGCACCACGGGCGAGGTGTTGCGCGCGCTGTCGGATGGTCTGGTGGAGCTGCACGGGCAGCATGATGACCACGGGCTGATGAACCCGCGCGGGCACCGGGCGCTGCTGGATGCCTTTGCGGGCCATGACGGGCTGGTGGTGGCGGCGCGGGCCGCCTGGGGGGCCTTGTCGCGGGCCGAGGGCGATCTGGCGGCAGCAAAGGCCGCCGTGGCCGAGGCGGCGCGCGAGGAGGAATTCCTGCGCCATGCGGTGGCGGAACTGGACCGGCTGGCGCCGGAGCCGGGCGAGGACGCGGCGCTCGATGCCCGGCGGCGACTGATGCAGGGGGCGGCGAAGGTCGGGCAGGACATCGCGCGGGCGGCACAGGCCCTGGGCGGCGAGGGCGCCGAGGGGCAGTTGGCCGATGCGCTGCGCTGGCTGGAAGGGGCGGCGGGGCGCGCGGGGGACGCGCTGGACGGGCGGCTGGATGCGCCCATCGCCGCGCTGGGCCGTGCGCTGGCGGAACTGTCCGAGGTGCAGGCGGGGGTGGACGCCGCGCTGGACGCGCTGGCCTTTGATCCGGGCGAGCTGGAGCGGGTCGAGGAGCGGCTGTTCGCGATCCGGGCGGCGGCGCGCAAGCATGGTGTGGCGCCCGATGACCTGGGTGCCCATGCGGACGGGTTGCGGGCGCGGCTGGCGGCGCTGGATGCGGGCGAGGCGGGGATTGCGCGGCTGACCCGGGCCGTTGCGGAGGCGCGGGCGGCGCAGGGGGCTGCGGCGGATGCGCTGTCGGTCAGTCGGCGCGCGGCGGCGGTGGCGCTGGACGGGCTGATGGCGGCGGAACTGCCGCCCCTGAAGCTCGACCGCGCGGTGTTTCTGACGCGGGTCGAGGCAGGGGACCCGGGGCCGGACGGGGCCGATGCGGTGGCGTTCACCGTGTCCACCAATCCTGGGCTGCCGCCGGGGCCGCTCGACCGGATCGCGTCGGGGGGCGAGTTGTCGCGGTTCATGCTGGCGCTCAAGGTCTGTCTGACGCGGCGGGCGTCGGGTCTTACGCTGATCTTCGACGAGATCGACCGGGGCGTCGGTGGGGCGACCGCCGATGCCGTCGGGCGGCGGCTGGCGGCGCTGGCGGCGGTGGGTGCGGCCCCGGGTGGCGGGCAGGTGCTGGCCGTGACCCACTCGCCCCAGGTGGCGGCGCGGGCGGCGCATCACTGGCGGGTGGAGAAGCGCGTGGCGGGCGGGCAGACGCTGTCCACCGTGGTGCCGCTGGCGGGGGCGGCGCGGGCCGACGAGATCGCGCGGATGCTGGCGGGCGACACGATCACCGAGGCCGCGCGGGCGGCGGCGCAGGCGCTGCTGGCGGGGTAGGCTCGCGGTGCGGTTTCCGTTGGCGGGGACCGGTTCGATAGGGAAATCGAATGACCGGACGGATCATCCGCTTTGATCGCGCGGGTGCGCGGGCGTAGTCTGCTGTCCACATGCCGGAGGATACCGTGACGATGACGCCAGCCGGTCGGGCCACGCTCGACCCGCCCGCGATGGAGGTGCTGCAGGGGATCCTGGCGGCGCATCGCGAGATGGAAGGGTCGCTGTTGCCGATCCTGCATGCGGTGCAGGGGGCGTTCGGCCATGTGCCCGCCGCGGCGCTGCCGGTGATCGCGGCCGACCTGAATATCTCTCGCGCCGAGGTGCACGGCGTGGTGACGTTCTACCACGACTTCCGGGATGCGCCTGCCGGGCGGCATGTGGTGAAGCTGTGCCGGGCCGAGGCGTGTCAGGCGATGGGCGCGGACCGGCTGGCGGCGGAGGTGCAGGCGCGGCTGGGGCTGGGCTGGGGCGACACGGCGGCGGACGGGTCGGTGACGCTGGACCCGGTGTTCTGCCTGGGGCTGTGCGCCTGTGGTCCCGCGGCGCTGGTGGACGGGCAGCCGGTGGGCCGGGCGACGGCCGAGGGGCTTGTGGCGATGGTCGGGGGTGGGGCGTGAGGGTCTGGGTGCCCCGTGATGCGGCGGCTCGGGCGCTGGGCGCGGACCGGGTGGCCGAGGCGATCACGGCCGAGGCTGCGCGGCGCGGGGTCGCCGTGCAGGTGATCCGCACCGGCAGTCGCGGGATGGTCTGGCTGGAACCGCTGGTCGAGGTGGACGTGGGCGGTGTGCGGCACGGGTTCGGGCCGATGGTGCCCGATGCGGTCGCGCAGGTGTTCGATGGCGGGCCCTTGGCGCTGGGGCCGGTCGAGGCGCTGCCCTGGATGGCGGGGCAGACGCGGGTGACATTCGCCCGGGTGGGCGTGGTCGATCCCCTGTCGCTGGAGGATTACCGCGCGCAGGGGGGGCTGGTCGGCCTGACCCGGGCGCTGGCGATGGCCCCGGCCGACGTGGTGGCCGAGGTTACGGCCTCGGGCCTGCGGGGCCGGGGCGGCGCGGGGTTCCCCACGGGGATCAAGTGGCAGACAGTCGCGGGCGCGCCGGGCGCGCGGAAATACATCGTCTGCAATGCCGACGAGGGCGACAGCGGCACCTTTGCCGACCGGATGCTGATGGAGGGCGACCCGTTCTCGCTGATCGAAGGCATGGCGATTGCCGGGATCGCAGTGGGGGCGACGAAGGGCTACGTCTATCTGCGCAGCGAATACCCCGATGCGATTGCTATGATGCAAGCGGCGGTGCGCGTGGCGCGGGGCGCAGGGGTGTTGGGGGCAAGCGTGCTGGGCACCGGCCCGGCGTTCGACATCGACATCCGCGTGGGCGCGGGCGCCTATGTCTGCGGCGAGGAGACGTCGCTTCTGAACAGCCTTGAAGGCAAGCGCGGCGTGGTGCGGGCAAAGCCGCCCCTGCCCGCGCTGGAAGGGCTGTTCGGCAAGCCGACGGTCGTGAACAACGTTCTCACGCTGGGAACTGTGCCGATGATCCTGGCTGACGGCGGCGCGGCCTATGCGGCGCATGGGGTGGGCCGGTCGAAGGGGACGATGCCCCTTCAGATCGCGGGCAACGTCGCGCGGGGGGGCCTGTACGAGGTGCCGTTCGGCATCACGCTGGGACAGGTGATCGACATCGCAGGTGGCACCGCCACGGGCCGACCGGTCAAGGCGGTGCAGGTGGGCGGGCCGCTGGGGGCCTATTTCCCGCCGTCGCTGTTCGACACGCCCCTGACGTACGAGGATTTCGCCGCCGCCGGGGGCCTGATCGGTCACGGCGGGATCGTGGTGTTCGACGACAGTGCCGACATGGCCCGGCAGGCGCGCTTTGCCTTCGAGTTCTGTGCGATCGAGTCCTGCGGCAAGTGCACCCCCTGCCGGATCGGCGCGGTGCGGGGGGTGGAAACCATCGACCGCCTGATCGCGGGCGATGTCGCTGCCGCCCCCCTGGTCCGCGACCTGTGCGCGACGATGAAGGCCGGGTCGCTGTGCGCGCTCGGGGGCTTCACGCCCTATCCGGTGCTGTCCGCGCTCGATCACTTTCCCGATGATTTCCTGCCCCTGCGAGAGGCCGCGGAATGAAGGACTTCCACTTTCCCGACGATTCCGACATGGGCACCCCGGCGCGGCATGGGCCCCCGGTGACGCTCACCATCGACGGGTTTGCCGTCACGGTGCCCGCCGGAACCTCGGTCATGCGCGCGGCGGCCGAAGCCGGGATCCCCGTGCCGAAGCTGTGCGCGACCGACAGCCTTGAGGCGTTCGGGTCCTGCCGGTTGTGCCTCGTGGAAATCGAGGGCCGCGCGGGCACGCCTGCGTCCTGCACCACGCCGGTCGCCCCGGGCATGGTCGTGCGCACCCAGACGGCGCAGCTGAAGCAGCTGCGGCGCGGTGTGATGGAGCTGTATATCTCCGACCACCCGCTCGACTGCCTGACCTGTGCCGCCAACGGCGACTGCGAGTTGCAGGACATGGCGGGCGCGGTCGGCCTGCGCGACGTGCGCTATGCCGAAGCGCCCACGGGGATGACGACCCACTTCAAGGCGCGGCAGGGCGATGCCCCGAACCCGCAATACCGGGCCAAGGACACGTCGAACCCCTATTTCGACTATGACCCGTCCAAGTGCATCGTCTGCAACCGCTGCGTCCGCGCCTGCGAGGAGGTGCAGGGCACCTTTGCCCTGACCATCGACGGCCGGGGCTGGGACAGCCGCATCCATGCGGGCGGCGCGGGGGATGACTTCCTGTCCTCGGACTGCGTGTCCTGCGGCGCCTGCGTGCAGGCCTGCCCGACCGCGACCCTGACCGAGAAAACGGTGGTCGAGATCGGGACGCCTGACCGGTCGGTCATCACCACCTGCGCCTATTGTGGCGTGGGGTGCAGCTTCAAGGCGGAACTGCGCGGGGATGAGCTGGTGCGCATGGTGCCGTGGAAGAACGGCAAGGCCAACCGGGGCCATTCCTGCGTCAAGGGGCGGTTCGCCTGGGGCTATGCCGCGCACCCGGATCGCGTGCTGACGCCGATGATCCGCGACCGGATCACCGATCCGTGGCGGCAGGTCACGTGGGACGAGGCCATCGGGTTCGCCGCCGCGCGCCTGGCCGCGATCCGTGAGAGCCACGGGCGGAACGCGCTGGGGGTGATCACGTCCTCCCGCTGCACGAACGAGGAGACGTATCTGGTCCAGAAGCTGGCCCGAGCGGTGTTCCGCACCAACAACACCGACACCTGTGCGCGCGTGTGCCATTCGCCCACCGGCTATGGGCTGGGCCAGACCTATGGCACGTCGGCCGGCACGCAGGATTTCGACAGCGTCGAGGCGTCGGACGTGATCGTGGTGATCGGGGCAAACCCGGCCGCGGGGCATCCGGTGTTCGCGTCCCGCATGAAGAAGCGGCTGCGGCAGGGGGCGCGGCTGATCGTCATCGACCCGCGCCGGACGGAGACGGTGGAAAGCCCCCATGTGCGGGCCGACCATCACCTGGCGCTGCGGCCCGGGACCAACGTCGCCGTCATTTCGGCCATGGCGCATGTGATCGTGACCGAGGGGCTGGTGAACACGGCCTTCGTCCACGACCGCTGCGATGTCGAGGCGTTCCACGACTACGCGACCTTCATCGCCGATCCGCGCCATGCGCCGGAAGCGGTGGAACGGATCACCGGCGTCCCCGCCGCCGACCTGCGGGCGGCCGCGCGGCTGTATGCGACGGGCGGGAACGGGGCGATCTACTATGGCCTCGGCGTGACCGAGCACAGCCAGGGGTCCACGACCGTCATCGCGATTGCAAACCTTGCCATGCTGACCGGCAACATCGGGCGGCCGGGCGTGGGGGTGAACCCCCTGCGCGGCCAGAACAACGTGCAGGGCGCCTGCGACATGGGGTCGTTCCCGCATGAACTCCCCGGCTACCGCCATGTGAAGAACGCCGACGCCCGCGCGGTGTTCGAGGCGGCCTGGGGCGTGGAGATCGACCCCGAACCGGGCCTGCGCATCCCCAACATGCTGGACGCAGCACTCGAGGGGACGTTCCGCGGCATCTACATCCAGGGCGAGGATATCCTGCAGTCCGACCCCGACACGTCCCATGTGGCGGCGGCGCTGGCGGCCATGGACTGCGTCATCGTGCAGGACCTGTTCCTGAACGAAACCGCGACCCACGCCCATGTCTTCCTGCCGGGGTCGAGCTTCCTGGAGAAGGACGGCACCTTCACCAACGCCGAACGCCGGATCAACCGGGTGCGGCGGGTGATGGCGCCGAAGGCGGGCTATGCCGACTGGGAGGTGACGCAAGAACTCGCCCGCGCGATGGGCGCGGACTGGGCCTATGCCCACCCCGGCCAGATCATGGACGAGATCGCGGCAACCACCCCCAGCTTCGCGGGCGTGAGCTACGACCTGCTCGACCGGGTGGGATCGGTGCAGTGGCCCTGCAATGACGCAGCACCCGAGGGCACGCCGATGATGCATGTGGACGGGTTCGTGCGCGGCAAGGGGCGGTTCATC
>DBBA01000122.1:0-181 GCA_002291955.1 Rhodobacteraceae bacterium UBA996
GTCCGCGATGGCCCGTTGCGCCACGCGCTGGATCGCGAAGAAGGGCGAGCGGGCGTTGGCCACCATCATCCGGTCCCACAGGTCGGGCGTGGTATCCAGGATCGACCCCCGGTCCGTCAGCGCCCCCGCGACGGCCAGCGCGGTGACCCGCCCGCCCATCGCGTCGGCCGCCGCGTCCACG
>DBBA01000122.1:600-3092 GCA_002291955.1 Rhodobacteraceae bacterium UBA996
GTGCACCCTTCCGCCCGCAGCCGCGCGGCAATGGCCAGGCCCAGCCCCTGCGTGCCGCCGACGACCAGCGCCGCGGTGTCGCGATGCGCGTCGCCGGTCATGCTGCCCCTTCGTACTCGGACCCGGTCTTGGCGCCGGTGATGTAGGCGACCACGTCCTGCGGATCGGTCTCGGACTTGACCAGGTTCGCCACGATCCGCCCGCGCCGGAACACCACGATCCGGTCCACCAGATCGAACACCTGCCGCATGTTGTGGCTGATCAGGATCAGGGGTTCCCCCTGTCCTTTCAGCGTGCGGATGATCGTCTCGACCTGCGCCGTCTCCTGCACGCCCAGCGCCGCGGTGGGTTCGTCCATGATGATGAGCTTCGAGGCGAAGGTCGCGGTGCGCGCGATGGCCACGCACTGCCGCTGCCCGCCCGACATCTTGCGGATCGTGTTCGACAGGTTCGGGATCTTCACGCCGGTCTTGGCCAGCGCCGCCCGCGTCGCCTCGCGCATGCCGCGCCGGTCGAGGATCGAGAACGGCCCCAGCCGCAGCCAGTACCGCTCGCGCCCGAGGAACAGGTTCGACGGCACGTCCAGGTCATCGGCCAGCGCCAGGTTCTGGAACACCGTCTCGATGCCCCGCTCGCGCGCCGCCAGCGGGCCGGAAAACGCCACCTCCTCGCCGCCGAAGTGGATCGTGCCCGACGTGGGCTGTTCCACCCCGGTGATCTGGCGCACGAAGGTGGACTTGCCTGCCCCGTTGTCGCCCATGATCGCGACATGCTCGCCCTGCCGCAGGCTGAAGTTCGCGCCGGTCAGGGCATGCACGCCCCCGTAGTGCTTCGTCAGGCCGCGGGTTTCCAGGATCACGTCGGTCACTTCGCCCGCCTCCCCTGCCGCCACTGGTCCAGCACCACGGCCGCGACGATGATCGCGCCCTTCACCATCTCCTGGTAGTAGGCATCCAGCCGGATCGACGTGAAGCCCGAGATGATGACCGAAAAGATCATCGCCCCCAGCACCGTGCCCACGATCGACCCGCGCCCGCCCGCCAGCGACACGCCCCCGATCACCGCCATGGCGATGGCGTCAAGCTCGTACATCACCCCCATGCCCGCCTGCGCGGTCAGGTTCTTGGACGTCAGCATGATCGCGGCAACCGCGGCCAGCATGCCCGCGATGGTATAGACCAGCACCTGGTGGCGGGCGACGTTGATCCCCGACATCCGCGCCGCATCCTCGTTCGACCCGATGGCGTAGCAGCGCTTGCCGTAGATCGTGTAGACCATGATCAGGTGGAACAGGACCGCCAGAACCGCGAACACGACCACAGGGTTCTGCCCTTGCCAGGACAAGAGGCCAAAGGTCAGGCTGCCCAGCACGTCGCCATTGGCCAGCGCCCCGAAGCTTTCGGTCGGGAACGACACCGGCTGGCCGTTCGACCACCACTTCGCCACGCCGCGGGCCGACACCATCATGCCCAGCGTCGCGATGAACGGCGGGATGCGCGTATAGGCCACCAGAAGCCCGTTGATCAGCCCCGCGGCCAGCCCGCAGGCCAGCCCCACGGCAATCGGCACGATCACCGGCAGGTCCATCGCCCAGTCGCCGAGGATCGCCTTGGGGTTGGGGTTGCCGTTGACGATGGCCGTCTGCGCGAAGCTCATGGTGATCATCGCGGTGGCACCCACGATCGACCCCGACGACAGGTCGATCCCGCCCACGATGATGACCTGCGTCACGCCGATGGCGATGATCCCGGTGATCGCCACCTGCAACAGGATGATGTTGATGCGCTGCTGGTTGAACAGCGCATCCACGTTGTCGCGCATGTTGAACAGGAAGGACCCGCCGTTGATGCGGTTCAGGATCTCGAAGATCAGCGTGATCCCGATCAGCGCCAGAAGGACGTTCATCTCGGGCGGCAGCGCCCGCTTCCGCGGGTCATAGGTCAGCCCGCCCACCCCGTGCGCCGCATCGGCCATTCCGCATGTCCCTTGATGGTGGGGCCGGACGGCGCCCGCGCGCCCCCCGGCCCTGTTCCGGCGTCAGGCGATCAGTTCTTCGCCAGGTAGTCGGCGATGTTGGCCGGCGTCACCAGTTCGAAGGGCACGAACACCTTCTGGTCCACCGCCTCGCCCGCGGCGAGCATCACCGCCGCGTCCAGCGCGCCGCCGCCCTGCGCGGCCGCGTTCTGGAACACGGTGATGTCCAGCTCGCCCGCCTGCATCGACGCCAGCGCGTCCTGCGTGGCGTCGACACCCGACACGATCACGTCATCCATCGAGATGCCGGCCGCCTTGATCGCCTGGATCGCGCCCAGCGCCATCTCGTCGTTGTTGGCCAGCACCCCGTCGAAGGCCGCGCCGGTGGACAGCCAGTTCGTCATCAGGTTGTTGGCCTCGTCGCGCGACCAGTTGGCGGTCTGCTGGTCGATGATGTTGACCTTCACCGCGCACTGGCCCGCATTGATCACGTCATAGTAGTTCTGCGTGCGCTGCAC
>DBBA01000323.1:0-1284 GCA_002291955.1 Rhodobacteraceae bacterium UBA996
CCTATGTCCAGATCGCGGGGCCGGGTGTCGCCTGCCTCGATCTCGGGTTCCCCATGCGCTACTCGCATTCCGCGCTCGAGGTGGCCGACATGGCCGACCTCGCCGGGCTGACCCGGCTGGTGCGCGCCATCGCCGGGGGCTGGTCCGGCACGCCATGACCCTGACGCTTGGCATCGACATCGGCACCTTCGAATCCAAGGGCGTGCTGGTCGATACCGCCACCGGGGCCATCGTCGCACAGGCCCGCCACCCGCATCGCATGCAGGTGCCGCGCCCCGGCTGGGCCGAGCATGACGCGGATCAGGACTGGTGGGGCGACACGGTGCGCCTGTGCCGCGCGCTGCTGGCGCATCCCGGCGTGGATGCGGGCACCATCGCCGCCGTCGCCATCAGTGCCATCGGTCCCTGCATGCTGCCGGTGGATGCGGAAGGCGCGCCCCTGACCAACGGCGTCCTTTACGGCGTGGACACCCGCGCCGCGCAGGAGATCGAGGATCTGACCGCCCGCATCGGCGCCGACGTGATCCTGTCCCGCTGCGGCAATGCGCTGACCTCGCAGTCGGTCGGGCCCAAGATCCTGTGGCTGAAGCGCCACCGCCCCGATGTCTTCGCCCGTACCGCCACCCTCCTGACCTCGACCAGCTTTGTGGTGATGCGGCTGACCGGCGAACGGGTGATCGACCACTACACCGCCGCCAACGTCTCGCCCCTCTATGACGTGGGGCGGATGGACTGGGTGACGGACATGGACGACACGGTCGGCCCCGACCGGCTGCCGCGGCTGATGTGGTCCACCGACATCGCGGGCCATGTGACGGCGGCAGCAGCGGCCGAGACCGGCCTGCGCCCCGGCACCCCCGTCACCTGCGGCACCATCGACGCCGCGGCCGAGGCTGTCAGCGCGGGCGTCACCGCCCCCGGCGACACGATGATGATGTACGGCTCGACCGTGTTCCTGATCCAGGTGACCGCCGCCCCCCTGCGCGATGCGCGCCTGTGGTATGCGCCCTGGCTGTTTCCGGGGCTGCACGCCAGCATGGCGGGGCTCGCCACATCCGGCACGCTGACCCACTGGTTCCGCGACCAGTTCGCGCGCGACCTCGCCCCCGACACCGCCTTTGCCACGCTGGCGGCGGAAGCCGCGGCCTCGCCCCCCGGGGCGCGCGGGCTGCTGGTGCTGCCGCATTTCTCGGGCGAGCGCACGCCGGTCCACGACCCCCTCGCGCGCGGCGCGGTGGTCGGGCTGGACCTGACCCATACCCGCGGCGACATCTTCCGCGCCGT
>DBBA01000323.1:1648-3881 GCA_002291955.1 Rhodobacteraceae bacterium UBA996
GGTGTTCGACCTCTGGCGCGACCTGGGCGCGGTCCCGGACCGGGTGCTGGCCGTGGGCGGTGGCACGCAGAACGCCGTGTGGCTGCAATCCACATCCGATTTCGGCGGGGTCGCGCAGGTGGTGCCCCGGGTCACGGTGGGCGCGAGCTATGGCGATGCGTTCCTTGCGGCGCTGGCCGTGGGTGCGGTGGCGGCCACCGACATCGCGCACTGGAACCCGCCCGCCCGGACCGTGCCCCCCGCCGGGACCGACCTGCACACCCGCCGCAACGCGCTGTTCCGCACACTGTACTTGCAGACCCGCGACATCTCGCACGCGCTGGCCTGACGCAACGCACGGGGCGCAAGGGTTTTGGTCAGACAGGTTGACCAAAGGTTGCCGTGCACAGTGGTTGTCCAGTAATATCAGGTACTTGACCGTTTGTGCACATGTGCACAAACCCGCTATTTCACCGCCCCCGCCGCCATTCCCTTGATGATGAACTTCTCCAGGATGATCGCGACCAGGATCAGGGGCAGGATCGCCGCCGACGACAGGGCCGCCATCGACCACCAGGAAATGCCCTGCGACCCGGTCTGGCTGGCCACCATCACCGGCAGGGTGTTCGCGTTGGTCGAGGTCAGGAGCGCCGCAAAGAAGTATTCGTTCCAGGTCAGGACCAGGCTCAGGATGAACGCCGCCACCATGCCGGGCAGCGCGATGGGCAGGATGATCGTCAGGAACGCCCCCCAGACCGACAGCCCGTCCACCATCGCGGCTTCCTCGAGCTCGGTCGGGATCGACGCGAACTGGTCCCGCATGATCCAGATCACGATGGGCAGCACCGTCAGGGTATAGAGCAGGATCAGCCCGATCCGGGTGTCGAGCAGCGCCAGCTCCTTGTAGAGCACCAGGAACGGCAGGGCGAGGACGACGGGCGGCAGGATCAGCTGGCTCAGGAAGAAGAACGAGATGTCCCCGTTCCGCATGTATCCGAACCGGTAGGAAAACCGCGACAACCCGTAGGCCGCACAGCTTCCCAGCGCGACGGCCAGCGCAGACGAGGTCAACGCGATGATCGCCGAATTCCAGAACCGCTTCAGGAACTCCTCGCGCACCGTCGACTCCGCGAAGATCGTCTCGGGCGACAGGCCGAGGGACCGCAGCCCGATGGATTTCGGCGCGTAGTCCACCCAGGGGATCAGGTTGCCCTGCATCACGTCGGGCGCCGCCTTGAAGCTGGTCGTCAGCGTCCAGTAGATCGGGAACAGGCAGACGAAGGCCCAGCCGATCAGCACCGCATAGATCGCCACGCGCCCCAGCCACCACGCGGGCCGGAACGCCCGGTCGGCGGGGCTGTCGTGGAAGATCTGGGTGGTGTCGGCAGGCATTTCAGGTCCTCGGCCGCGTCAGGCGGTCGGCAAGCTTCATCAGGATCGTCATGCCGACCACGATCAGAAGCAGGTAGAACATCGCCAGCAACGTGCCGTAGCCGACGTTCGACCGGTCGCGATACTCCCGGAAGATGAAGCTCGTGACGCTGTCGGTCGCGCCGCCGGGGCCGCCCGCGGTCACGTTGATGATGATGTCAGCGAGCTTCAGCTTGAAGATGATGCGGATCAGGATGGCGGTGATCGACACCGGCAGCATCAGGGGAAAGGTGATCTCCCAGAACCGCCGCCAGCCGCGGGCGCCGTCCACCTCGGCCGCCTCGTTCAACTCGCGCGGGATCGCCTGCAGGCCCGCGAGCAGCATGATCATCATGAAGGGGATGAAGGTCCAGGCGTCCATCACCATGATCATGAACCGCGCCACCTCGGGCGAGCCGAAGAAAGACAGCTCCTCGAACCCGAGCCAGCGCAGGAACCGCGCGATGGGGCCGAAGCGGATTTCCAGCATCGACTTGCCGATCATCCAGCTGACGGCCACCGGCGACAGCATCAGCGGCAGCAGGAACGCCACCCGGAAGAACTTGCGCGCCCGGATCTGGGCGTTCAGGAGCAGCGCCAGACCGAACGCGATGGCGTATTCGACGATGATGGCCAGCGTGTACCAGACCATGTTGGTCAGCGCGTTCCAGTAGAACGGGTCGGTCCACATCTGGCGGACGTTGTCGAAGCCGTTGAACTGCCGACCGTCAGGCGAGGACAGGTTCCAGTCCGAAAACGCGATCCCGAGGGCGAAGATCAGCGGGAACACCACCATCGAGATGACGAACAGCGCCGCCGGCAGCACGAACAGCGTGCGCTTGCC
>DBBA01000323.1:4293-5394 GCA_002291955.1 Rhodobacteraceae bacterium UBA996
CGCCATGTGGTCAGGCCAAGGTCGAGCCGCCCGGTCTGGTCGAGCCATTGCAGCACGATCACCAGCACCAGCAGCCCCGCCGACCCCCAGACCAGCACCCGCCCGAACAGCCGCCGCCGGTCGGGGATGTCGTTGGCGGTGACGACGTGCAGGTGGTCGGTGTCGGTGGTCATCTGGCCTTGCCGTTTCCCCGGAAGCCGAAGGGCGGGGTTGACCCCGCCCTACCGCACGTCGTGCCGTGGCGCGGGATCACATCCCGAGCGATGCCTTGTAGAGCGCGATCTGGCTGTCGCGGCCGATCTGGTCGGTGATCTTTTCCCAGGCGGCGGCGATGGCGTCCGCGGTTTCCTGGGCGCTTGCGTACTGACCCGCAAAGCCCTTGGCCAGTTCGTCCTCGGCGACCGAGTAGTACTGGAAGATGCCGGGGATGCGGGGTTCGATGGCCGCGTTGGGGTGGTTGTAGCTGTCGGCGTTGGAGCCGAGGTAATCCTCGACGAATGCGCGATCATAGCCGGCGGCTTCCCACTCCTCGTAGTTGAAGTGCGAGTTGCGGTAGGGCTGGAAGCCCGACGGATAGGCCGCGGTCCAGAGCGACAGGTCCTTGCCGCCCAGATGCGCCGCCGCCGACCATGCCGCCTTGCGCTTCTTCTCGTCGCCCGAGACGCGGGAGGTCACGTAGATGCCCCAGCCGATATAGGCCATGACGGGGGCTTCGTTGCGGGTCTCCTCCCACGCGGCCGTCGCGGCGTTGTAGCGGCGGTCGGACGCGGGGTTGATGCCGAAGCCCACCACGTCGCCCACCACGGACGTGTCGGAGGTACGGGCCGAGGACCCCACGTCGCCCCACCACATCAGCATGGACCCCGTGCCCGCCAGGAACTGCTGGAACGCGGTCGTGCCGGGGTCGGCGTTGATCTGGTCGGCGGGATAGGCGCCTTCGGTCCCGATCAGGTCCATCACGTCCTGGATCGCCTGCACCCAGCCGGGGTTGTTCACCCGCGGCTTCATGGTGTCGGGGTCGAACAGCCAGGCCGGATCGTCGGGATGCTTCGCATAGGCCGCGGCGCGGTTCTCGATGAAGTAGAAGCCGAAGCCGCCCCA
>DBBA01000146.1 GCA_002291955.1 Rhodobacteraceae bacterium UBA996
GTCCACGCGGTGCCAGTGGCTGGCCTCGCCGCCCTTCAGCAGGAACAGGATGGCGGTCCCGCTGGGCCGCATCCCGGGTGCAGCGTCGGCCACCCAGGTCTGGCGGTACCAGCCGCCTTCGGGGTGGGGCGACAGGTCCAGCGCGGCGATGATCGCATCCGGTGTCACGTCGTCAGCGCGTGCAGGATGCGGGCCCAGCTGCGGATGCCCTTGTGGAAGCATTCGAGGTCGTACTTCTCGTTGGGCGAGTGTATCTGGTCGTCGTCGCGGCCGAAGCCCAGGAGCATCGCGTCCATGCCGAGTTCGGACTTGAAGTAGCCCGCGATCGGGATCGACCCGCCGCAGCCGACGTAGGCCGCCGGGCGCCCCCATTCGGCGGCAAGGGCCGCGCGGGCAGTCTCGAAGGCCGGGTGGGTGATGTCCATCTGGCCCGCGGGGCTGGCGCCATGCGGGGTGAAGTCGGCGGTCATGTCGGGGGGCAGTTGCGCGCGCACCCAGGCGCGGAAGGCCTCGCGCAGCTTTACGGGGTCCTGGCGGGACACCAGGCGGAAGCTGACCTTGGCGTGGGCTTCGGCGGGCAGGACGGTCTTGAAGCCTGCGCCGGTGTAGCCGCCCCAGATGCCGTTGACCTCGGCCGTGGGGCGGGACCAGAGCATTTCGAGCGGCGTGCGGTCCTGTTCGCCGAAGGGGGTCGTGAGGCCCACGCCGCCGAGGAACCCTGCGTGGTCGAAGGCCAGGGCCTGCCACTGGGCGCGGACGGCGTCGGGGAGTTCATCAACGTCGTCGTAGAAGCCCGGGATGCTGATGCGGCCCGTTGCGTCGTGCAGGCGCCCCAGGATGCGGGACAGGACCGTGAGGGGGTTCGCCGCCGCGCCGCCGAACATGCCCGAATGCAGGTCCTTGGTCGCGGCTTTCAGGGTGATCTCCTCGCCCAGGAGCCCGCGCAGCATGGTCACGATGGCGGGCGCGGTGTCCTGGAACAGGCCGGTGTCGCAGATCATCGCGAGGTCGGCGGTCAGTTCGGTGCGGTTGTCGCGCAGGAACGGGACGAGGGACGGGGAGCCCGATTCCTCCTCGCCTTCCAGGAACACGGTCAGGCGGGCGGGCAGCGACCCGTGGACATGTTTCCAGGCGCGCATCGCCTCGATGAAGGTCATCAGCTGGCCCTTGTCGTCGGACGATCCGCGGGCGCGGATGACGGGGCCGCGGGGGCCGGGCTGGAGTTCGGGGTCGAAGGGCGCGCGGTGCCACAGGTCGAGGGGATCGACGGGCTGCACGTCGTAGTGGCCGTAGAACAGAAGGTGCGGGCCCGGGCCGGTGCCTGCGTGGCCCACCACCATCGGGTGGCCGGGCGTGGGCCGGGGAGATGCGTCGAAGCCCAGGGACCGCAGGTCGGCGGCCAGCCAGTCGGCCGCGCGGGCGCAGTCGCCTGCATGGGCCGGGTCGGTCGAGATCGAAGGGATGCGCAAGAGGTCGAACAGCCGCTCGGTCGCCTGGGGCAGGGTGTCGTCGATGCGGGCGAGCACGGCATCAAGGCTCATGGGCGGGTCCTTTGCACGGGAAATTCACGGGGTCGCATGACGCTATCAGGTGGCGGGCCAGCGGCAAGGGTCGTATCCTTGGGGGCGATGATGGAGGCGCGGGATGCGGACGGGACTGGTCCTTGGGATGCTGATGGCGGCAGGTGCGGCGGCCGCGCAGGACGTGGCGACCGGGCGGCAGGCGGCGGGCATGCTGTTCGGGCAGGACACCGAAGGGCTGATCCTGGGTCAGCCCGACCTGCCGCAGCCGGTGATCGACGCGATCCGGACCGAGGCCGGGCGGCAGAACTACTATGGCGCGATGGCCTGGTCCCCGTCCGAAGGCATCGCCGCGCCGTCCGCGCTGATGGTGGCGAACCTGCATGACCTTGTCGCGGCCGAGACCGTGGCGCTGAAGGCCTGCAACGACGCCCGCGCGCGCGGATCGGCGCCCTGCGAGGTGATCGCCCACATCCGCCCCGAGGGCTACGAGCCCCGCGACGTGCAGCTGAACGCCGACGCCACCCGCGGCTTCCGCGTCTACCGCCAGGGGGACGGGCCCAAGGCGCTGGCGATCAGCCGGGCCACGGGCGAGTGGCATTTCGAGAAGGGCGAGGGGGCCGCGGCCGCGGCGCTGGCGGGCTGCAACCGTCTGGCCGCGCGCAAGGGGGTGGAGGATTGCATGATCCTGGTCGAGGACTGATCGCCGCGCGGCTTGACGTGGATCAAAGGCAGGGGCCCGCTGCCCGATTTAGGATTTTCTGACGCACCTCGCGTATGACGCTTTCGAGACAGCGACATTTCGCACCCTCGCCAATCCGGGACCGGCGCCCTAAGTGCCGCCCCGAGCCAGGAAGACAGGAGAAGCCGGTGGATTACACCGCGGCCCTTGCCCGAGCGATCGACACCCTCCACGCCGAGGGGCGCTACCGCACGTTCATCGACATCGAGCGGCGGAAGGGCGCCTATCCCCATGCGGTCTGGCGGCGCCCGGACGGGACGGAACGCCCGGTCACGGTATGGTGCGGCAACGACTATCTCAGCATGGGGCAGCACCCCGCCGTGCTGGCGGCCATGCACGAGGCGCTGGATGCGACGGGCGCCGGATCGGGCGGCACGCGCAACATCTCGGGCACCACGGTCTACCACAACCGGCTGGAGGCCGAGCTTGCCGACCTGCACGGCAAGGAAGCGTCGCTTCTGTTCACTTCGGCCTACATCGCCAATGACGCCACGCTGTCCACGCTGCCGAAGCTCTTCCCCGGCCTCATCATCTATTCGGATGCGCTGAACCATGCGTCCATGATCGAGGGGATCCGGCGCAACGGCGGCGCGCGGCGGGTGTTCCGCCACAATGACCTGGCGCATCTGCGCGAGTTGCTGGCGGCGGACGACCCCGCGGCGCCCAAGCTGATCGCGTTCGA
>DBBA01000181.1 GCA_002291955.1 Rhodobacteraceae bacterium UBA996
CGCGTAGGTTTCCAGCAGCCCCTCCACCCGCTCGCCGCGGTTCTTGAGCTGCTCAAGCTGCGCCGGATCGCAGAGATAGGCGATGTTGACCTCGTCGAGCTGCAGGTAGCGGCAGCCCACGGCCGCGAAGTCGCGCATCGCGGCGTTGTAGGCCGCGCCGAGGTCGGCGAAGAAATCGTCCATCTCGGGGTAGGTGTGCGAGTCCACCGCCCGCCGCCCGCCGCGGAAATGCAGCACGGAAGGGGAGGGAATTGTCTGCTTCGGGGCCAGCCCGCCCGAATTGGCCGCGACGAAGCGGAAATCCTCGACGAAGGGGTGGCCCTCATAGCGGATGGGGCCGGTCACCTTCAGCCCGTAGGCCTTGGTCTGCCCGCCCTTGAACTGGATGCCCTGGTCGGCCTCGTACATCTCCACGCCGCCGAGCTTGGCGAGGAAGTCGAAGTGCCAGAAGGCGCGGCGGTACTCGCCGTCGGTGCAGGCGCGCAGCCCGACCTCGCGCTGGAAGGCGATGGCGTCGCGCACCGCCTGGTCCTCCACGTCGCGGTAGGCGGCCTCGCCGAGCTCGGCGCGCTTCGCGCGGGCCTCGCGCAGCGCCGGGGTGCGGAGCAGCGAGCCGACGTGGTCGGCGCGGAAGGGCGGCTTGTTCATGGTCGGGTCGTTTCCTCGTTCAGGCGATGGCGATGAGCCGCGCGGGCGCGCCGTCCCCGGCGGCGAGGGCGGCGCGGAGGTTGCGGCGGGCGTTCTCGGCGTGCTCGCGCATCAGCGCCTCGGCGCGCGCGCCCTGGCCCGCCGCCAAGGCTTCCGCGAGCAGCCGGTGCTGGTGGTGCGCGTGGCGGAGCAGGTCGCGCGAGTCCGCCTGCCGCAGCAGCGCCGAGGCGCCGGCGAAGGGCAGGGAGGAGACGACCGCGAGGGCGCGGGAGAGGGCGAGGTTGCCGGCGGCCTCGGCGAGCGCCGCGTGCAGCCGCGCGTTCATCGCCTCGTAGGAGGGCACGTCCGGTTCGGCGCCCGCGAGCGCGGCGTCGCCGTCGGCCAGGCACTCCTCGAAGACGCGGCGCGTCGCGGGCGGCAGGCCGGTTTCCGCGACGAGTCGCGCCGCCATGCCCTCCAGCGTGCCCCGGAGGGCTATCGCGTCCTCGATCTCGGGCAGGGTGAAGCGCCGCACCGTGAAGCCGCCGCCGGGCGCGGCCTCGACCAGCCCCTCGGCCTCCAGCTGGGCGAGGGCGAGGCGGACGGGGGTGCGCGAGGTGCCGAGGGCCTCGGCGAGCGGGATCTCCGCCAGCCTTTCGCCCGGCGCGAAACGCCCCGCGAGGACGCCCTCGCGGAGCGCGATGCCGATGCGTGTCGCCTCGCCTGCCACGGCCGCGCTGTGGCACGGCGCGTGGCTGCATGCAATCTGTTACAATATCACGCGTCGGCCCGGATGCCGGCCGAGCGGATCACCTCGCCATAGGCCCGGTGCTCGCGCTCGAGAAAAGCGCGGAACTCGGCCGGCGTGTTCGCCGCCACCTCCATCGCCCCCGCCTCCAACCGCTGCCGCACCGCAGGCACGGCGAGCGCGCGGCGGTTCGCGTCCACCAGCCGCTCGACCACCGCCGCCGCGGTGCC
Organism: Rhodobacteraceae bacterium UBA996; assembly: GCA_002291955.1. Taxonomy (GTDB): domain Bacteria; phylum Pseudomonadota; class Alphaproteobacteria; order Rhodobacterales; family Rhodobacteraceae; genus UBA996. The sequence goes on from DBBA01000181.1 coordinate 1,606, forward strand.
GCGCGGGGCGAACAGGCCGAACCAGTTGGGGAAAACGAAATCCTCCAGCCCCGCCTCGCGCGCCACCGGCACGTTGGGCATGGCCGGCGAGCGGTTGGGCGCGGTGTGGTAGATCGGCCGCAGCACGCTGTTCTGGGCGCGCAGGTGCGAGTCGAGCAGCAGGAAGGTGTCCATAAAGATCGGCGTGCGGCCGGCGAGCGTGTCGGGCACCGCGGCGGCCGCGCCGCGGAAGTGCACGGCCTCCGTCTCCACCCGCGCGCGCTGCTTCCACAGCTCCATCACCACGTGGACGATGCCGCCGGCGCCGCTCGTCGCATACTTGTGCCGCCCCGGCTCGCGCCGCAGCAGGGCCGTCAGCTCCGGCAGGGTCGATACGCCCAGGCTGGTGTGGACCACCATCAGCACGCCCGTCATCGTCATCATCGCCACGGGCACGAGGTCGGCCATCGGGTCGGCCGGCATGCGCTCGTAGGTGTGCGGGTTGATGGTGATCTGGCCGACATTGGCGACCATCAGCGTCTGCCCGTCCGGCGCCGCGCGCGCGACCGCCTCCGTGGCGATGTTGCCGGCCGCGCCCGTGCGGTTCTCGACCACGACCTGCTGGCCGAGCACCTCGGAAAAGCCGGGCGCGGCGAGGCGCGCGACCTGGTCGGTCGGCCCGCCGGCGGCGAAGCCAACAAGGAAGCGCATAGTCTGCTGCTGCGCCAGCGCCGGCGCGGAGAGGGCCAGCGCTGGCAGCGCGGCGGCGCCGAGCAGCGCCCGGCGGCGGGTGATGGCGATCATCGAACGTCTCCCATGGCGAGGATGGCGGTTGGTTCCGCGGCCTGCCCTTCGGCACATGGGGATCTGGTAACGCGAATTTAAGGCACTGTTAATGGCGAGACGTGCCGACCAGCCGCCCCTGCGCGTCGTAGCGGCGAACCGTGCCGCCCGAAATCTCCGACCGGCCCAACGAGCGCCCCTGCGCGTCGTAGTGCCGCACCGTGTCGCCCGAGCGCTCGGACCGGCCGGTGAAGCGGCCCTGCGCGTCGAACTCGCGGCGCGTGTCGCCGCGCGTCTCGGCGCGCCCCTCGAAGCGCCCCTGCGCGTCGAAGTCGCGGCGCGACCCGTCGCGCCCGAACTCGCTCCGCCCCTCGAACCGCCCCTGGCTGTCGAAACGCCGCAGCGTGTCGCCCGACCGTTCCTCGCGCCCCTGAAATCGCCCCTGCGCATCGAAGTCGCGCCGGTCGCCCTGCGCGAGCGCGGGGAGCGAGACGAGGAGGGCGGCGAGGAAGGCGGGCCACGCGTTGCTCATGGGCGCGACCTTGGCCGCGCCTCGCGTCGCTTCAAGGGCGCGTTTCGGGCAGCAATCGGGCGATCGTCACCACCCGCTCGGTCCGGTCCTCGAGCTCCACCGAGGTTGGCACGGCGTGGGTCGCAAGCGGCTCAAGCCCGTCGCGCGGCAGATAGGCGCGGCCCGGGTCTGCCAGCAGCACCAGGCACTCGCCCGCCATCCGCCGCAGCCAGGGCAGGATGTGCGCCGTCATCGGCACCTCGTAGCACACGTCCCCGGCCAGGATGACGTCCCATCGGCAGGGCGAGCCGACCAGGTCGCCTTCCGGAGTCTGCACCGCCACGCCGTTCAGCGCCGCGTTGGCGCGGATCGCGGCCAGCGCGAGCGGGTCGAGCTCGCACGCCTCCGCGCGCGCCGCGCCGCGCATGGCCGCGGCGATGGCGGCGACCCCGCAGCCGGCGGCGAAGTCGAGCACGCGCCGGCCGCGCGCGATCCCCGGCCGGTCCAGCACCTCGCGCGCCAGGGCCTGCCCGCCGGGCCAGGCAAAGGCCCAGAAGGGCGGCTCGATGTTGGCCTGGCGCAGCCAGTCCTCCGTCGCGCGCCAGATCGGCGTGATCTCGCTCGCGAGGTGCAGCGCGACCTCCGGCACCAGCGCCGCGCGGGACACGGCCGTGTGGGCGCGGACGAAATCCTCGGGCGTCACAAGCCCGCCCGGCCAAGGAGGAAGGCGAGCGCGACGGCGAAGCCGACCCCGCGGTTCGCCTTGAAAAGCGCGAGGCACTTCGCCGGGTCGGCGATGTCGAGGGCGGCCACCTGCCGAGCCAGCAGCGCCGCGGGGAGCGCCAGCGCCGCGAGGAACCACCACGAGAGCCCCGCCGCGAGTCCCGCGAGCGCGAGCAGCGCGACCGTCGCCGCGTAGCAGGCCGCGAGGAAGGGCGCGGTGCGCTCGCCGAACCTCAGCGCCGTCGAGCCGATGCCGAGCAGCGCGTCGTCCTCCCGGTCCTGGTGCGCGTAGATCGTGTCGTAGCCGAGGATCCAGGCGATGCTCGCTGCGTAGAGCAGCGCCGCGGCCGCGGGCAGCGTTCCCGTCGCGGCGGCGGAGCCGAGCAGCGCGCCCCAGCCGAAGGTCAGGCCGAGCACGAATTGCGGATAGGTCGTGACCCGCTTCGCCAACGGGTAGAGCACCACCGGCAGCAGCGACAGGACGCCGAGCGCGATGGCCGCCGCGTTGAGTTGCAGCAGCACCGCCAGCCCGACGGAGCACAGCGCGGCGAGGAACCACAGCGCCTGCATCGGCCGCACCGCGCCGCTCGCGAGCGGCCTGCCGCGCGTGCGCGCGACCTGGCGGTCGAGGTCGCGGTCCCACAGGTCGTTCACCACGCAGCCCGCGCCGCGCATCACCCAGGCGCCGAGCAGGAACAGCGCCGCGAGCCGCACGCCCTCGGCCCAGTCGGGCGCGAACAGGCAGATCGCCCACAGCCCGGGGAGGAAGAGCAGCCAGGTGCCGATGGGCCGGTCGGCGCGCATGAGCAGCGCGTAGGGCCGCCAGCCCTCGGGCAGCCGCGCGACCCAGCCCTCGGTGCGGATGTCGGTGTGGGGGGCTTGCATGAAGCGGTGTCAGCACGTCCCTTCCGCGCATGTCCATCCCCAGGCTGTTCGTGCCGGGCGAAGCGCTGCGCGAGGGCTCGGAGGTCGCGCTGACCCCGCCGCAGGCGCACCACCTCGGCACCGTCCTGCGCCGCGCGGCGGGCGACGCGTGCCGCGCCTTCAACGGCGAGGCGGGGGAGTTCGCCGCGGAGATCACCGCCCTCAAGCGCGACCGCGGGGCGCTGCGCCTCGGCGCGCGGCTGCGGCGCGGGCCGGAGACGCCGAGCGGCGCGACGCTGATCCTCTGCGCGCTCAAGCGCGAGGCGATGGAGTGGGCGGTGGGGAAGGCGACGGAGCTGGGCGCGGAGCGCGTCCGCGTCGCCCTCTCGCGCCGCTGCGTCGCGACCGTCGCCAACGCGGAGCGGCTCGCCGCCATCGCGCGCGGCGCGGCGGAGCAGAGCGAGCGCCTCACCGTGCCGGAGGTGGAGCCGCCGCGGCCGCTGCACGCGATCCTCGACTCGTGGGAGCACGGGCGGCTGCTCGTCGCCGCGGAACGGCGCGACGCGCCGCCCTTGCACACGCTGCTGACGGACGCGCGCGCGCCGCTTTCCCTGCTCGTCGGCCCCGAGGGCGGCTTCGACGGGCGCGAGCTTGACGACCTCGCGCGCCGCGCCTTTGTATCCCCGTGCTCGCTCGGCCCGCGCATCCTGCGCGCCGAGACGGCGGCGGTGGCTGGGCTCGGGGCGATCGTGTTCGCGTTGGACGCCGCGCGCGGAACTGTTCTTTCGGAGCGTTGATGTCCAACCCAGGCCAGGCCGACCCCACGCCGTTCACGCACGCCCGCCAGCTGGCGGAATGGTTCGCCGCAGGCTGCAAGCCGCGTTCGCAATGGCGCATCGGCACCGAGCACGAAAAGTTCGTGTTTCGTCGCGATGACCTCACGCCGGTCGCGTGGGAGGGCGAGCACGGGATCGGCGCCATGCTCGAGGCCATGGCGACACGGCACGGCTATCGCCGGATCGAGGAAAATGGCCACCTGATTGCGCTGATGGGGCCGCAGGGCGAGTCGATCACGCTGGAACCGGGGGGGCAGTTCGAGCTGTCGGGCGCGCCCCTCGAGCACATTCACGACACCTGCGCCGAGGTGGGGCGCCATCTGCGTGAGCTGCGTGGCATCGCCGACGAATTCGGCATCGGTTTCCTCGGCCTTGGCTTCCAGCCTCTCTGGCCCCTCGAGCGCATCCCCGTAATGCCCAAGGGGCGCTATGGCATCATGCGGCGCTATATGCCCAGGGTCGGGCGGCTGGGCCACCAGATGATGTTCCGCTCGTGCACGGTCCAGACCAATCTGGATTTCGCGTCCGAGGCCGACATGATCGAAAAGATGCGGGTCTCACTGGCGCTGCAGCCGATCGCCACCGCGCTTTTCGCCAATTCGCCCTTCGCCGAAGGGCGTCCCAATGGCTTTCTGTCCTATCGGGCGCATGTCTGGTCGGACACCGACCCCGACCGCACCGGCATGCTGGATTTTGCGTTCCTGGATGGCTTCGGGTTCGAAGCCTATGCCCGCTGGGCGCTGGACGTGCCGATGTACTTCGTCCACCGCGGCGACCGCTATGTGGACGTGGCGGGGCGGTCCTTCCGCGACTTCATGGAGGGGCGCCTGCCAGAGCTTCCCGGCGAGCGGCCGACGCTGGAGGATTGGAAGGACCATCTGACCACGCTGTTCCCCGAGGTCCGGCTCAAGACCTATCTGGAAATGCGCGGCGCGGACGCGGGGCCGTGGTCGCGGCTGTGCGCCCTGCCGGCCTTCTGGGTGGGCCTCCTGTATGATGACGCGGCCCAGAAGGCGGCCTGGAACCTGGTCCGGCACTGGACGGCCGAGGACCGCGAGGCTCTGCGTCGCTCGGTGCCGGCACTGGGCCTGCGGGCGCCGATCGCCGGCCGCACCGCGCTGGATGTGGCCCGAGACGTGCTGGCCATCGCCCGGCAGGGCCTGAAGGCGCGTGATCGCCGTGATGGTTCAGGGGCGGACGAGACCGGCTTTCTGGCCGAGCTCGACGACATCGTGGCGACCGGTGTTTCTCCCGCCGAGCGCCTGCTTGGCATGTGGCGCGAGGAATGGGGCCGCGACGTGCGCCCCGCCTTCGAGGCGTGCGCCTACTGACACTGCCGCCCGCTTGACGTGGCCGGGGCGGCGGTGCCAGCACCCTTCATGCCCCTCGCGCAGGACCTGTTCGGCAATCCCACCTCGGTCCATGCGCCGCAGGCCATCGCGGCCCTGGACGACTTTGCCCTGGGCCTTCTGCGCTATGAGGCGCGGGCCGCACGGATTCTGGGAGCGGCCGAGGCGCACCCTGACGCGATGCTGATCCAGGCCAGCGCGGCGATGCTCTGGATGTTCCTGGAATCGCCCGACGCCGCCACACGGGCCGAGCCGTTCCTGGTCCGGGCCCGCGGCCTGACGGACCGCGCGCATGACCGCGAACGCTCGTTCCTGGCGCTGATCGAGGCCTGGGCCGACCAGGACATTCCGCGCGTGCTGGATATCGGACAGGCCCATCTCGGCGACTGGCCGCGCGACCTGATTGTGCTCAAGCTGGTCCAGTACCACCTGTTCAATGTCGGGGCGTTTCCGGCCATGCTCGAGGTCGCAGACCATGTGGCACGCCACTGCGACGACTGGCCCGAGGTCGGGGCCATGCGGGCCTTTGGCCTCGAACAATGCCACCGCCTGGACGAAGCCGAAGAGGCGGCCCGCGCGGTCCTGGCCCTGCGGCCCGGCGATCCTTGGGCCCAGCACGCGATCGCCCATGTCATGCTGACCCAGGCCCGCCTGGAGGAGGGGGCTGCGTTCCTTGCGTCGGCATCGGACGGCTGGCAGGGGCTGAACTCGTTCATGTCCACCCACGCCTGGTGGCATCTGGGTCTGTTCCTGATCGCACTGGACCGCCACGACGAGGCGCTGTCCCTGCATGACGGCCGGGTGTGGGGCGTTGATCCGGGGTACTCCCAGGATCAGGTGGGTGCGGTATCCTATCTTGCGCGTCTCGAGTTCGCCGGCATCGATGTGGGCACTCGCTGGGACGATCTGGCACCATATCTGGCGACGCGGGCCGAGGACACGGTCCTGCCCTTCCTGTCGCTGCAATACCTTTACGGCCTCGAGCGCGCCGGCCATCCTGCAGGGGATCGCCTGCACAGCGCCATCACACGCGCCGCGGACCATGTGCCGCGGCATGACCGGATCGCCTGGCGGGAGGTCGCCTTGCCCGCCGCAGAAGCCATTCGCGCTCTGGTGCGGGGGCGTCCGTCCTTCGCAGCCGACACGTTGGCAAGGGTTCGCCCGAACCTCGAGCGCATTGGCGGCAGCCATGCCCAGCGTGACCTGTTCGACCAGCTCTGGGTCGAGGCGCTGGTCCGGGCGGGGCGCAAGGGCGATGCGCATGCGGCGATCGAGGCGCGACGGCGCCACGACCCGATCAGGGGTTCGCTGAGAGGCTGGCAAGCCCGGCTGTAGCTATAGCGCCGCCCCTGCACGAGAGCCCGGCGCACAAACCGCTCCTTAACCGCGATCCGCTAGCGCTTGCGGCCGGAGAGGCACCGCACCCATGTTCGTCATCATCGGCATCGTCGTCGTTTTCGGCATGGTGTTCGGCGGCTACACGCTGGCCGGCGGCCATTTCGACGTCATCATCGCGGCCCTGCCCTTCGAGCTGATGATGATCGGCGGTGCGGCGGTGGGCGCCTTCCTGATCGGCAATTCCGCCGACACCATCAAGGCGGTCCTGGGCGCGTTCCCCAAGCTGCTGGCCGGCCCGAAATGGAAAAAGCAGGACTATCAGGACCTGCTGTCGCTGCTGTTCTCACTGACCAAGCTGATGAAGACCAAGGGCGTGGTGGCGCTGGAGCAGCACATCGAAAAGCCCGAGGATTCCAAGATCTTCCAGCGCTATCCCAAGATCATGAAGGACCATTTCGCGGTGGACTTCATCTGCGACACGCTGCGGATGATGACCATGAACCTCGACGACCCGCACCAGGTCGAGGACGCGATGGACAAGCAGCTGGAAAAGCACCACCACGAGGCGCACGCCCCCGCCCACGCGCTTCAGAACATGGCAGACGCCCTGCCGGCGCTGGGGATTGTCGCGGCGGTGCTGGGCATCATCAAGACCATGGGCGCGATCACCGAACCGCCGGAATACCTTGGCAAGCTGATCGGCTCGGCCCTGGTCGGCACATTCCTGGGGGTGTTCCTGGCATATGGCCTGGTCGGTCCGATGGCGGGACGCCTCGCCCAGATCGTCGAGGAAGAGGGCCAGTTCTACAAGATCATCAAGGACGTGCTGGTGGCGCACCTGCACGGCAATGCGGCACAGGTTTCCGTCGAGCTGGGCCGCGGCCAGATCCCCAGCGCCATCCAGCCCACCTTCGGCCAACTGGAAGAAGCGCTGGGCGCCATTCCCGCGGATTGAGGGGACTCACTTTGCGGCTGGTGACGGCGGGGGTGAAGGAACCCTTATCGTCACACTTTCAGGGCTCACGAATCCCGCTGAATTCGCGCGATCGTCTGTCGCGAAGCGGACCCTGTAGCGTCCTGTCGCCTCGGTGGGTCGACCATGCTCGCGCCTGGGCTCAAAGCGCAGCCTCTGAATCCCCTCGAGCGCGCGGATCCCGAAGCCGGCCCCGGCTGGGTTTTCATACACGACACGCGGCGAAGCGGGCGTGCCGTCGGCGCGAATGTCGAATTCAACAACGACTACACCGCTTTCGAACCCCAGGATCTGAGCCGCGACCGGAAAGGTGAAGACCGATGATGGATCGCCTCCAATCAGGCGCGGTGCCTGGACGTTATCCGGCGCGGGGGCCGGCACAGGTGCTGCCGATACCGCCGGCGGGCTGCCATATGCGGCGGCAAGCACGGGGTGACGTCGCGGTGCTGGCCCTGCATCAAAGCATGCCCATCTGAAAAGATCGAAAGATTCCAGGGTCCAGCCAGGCCAGACGTTCAGGCGACCCTTATAATCGCGCATCACCGTGATCGCGCCAGGGACCGGAAGCTCGGCACCGCGTTCAAAGCGGAGTGTCCTGACAATTTCGACGATCTGGCGTGCCGTTTCGGGGTCTTTGCGATCTCCCTGAATGGCGTGCACGCCGAAGACGCTTCCGCCAGGCAGAATCACGAACGTCACCTGCACCATCCACATGGCGTCGAAGGAAACACGCGTTGGCGGTGCACGTGCGGCGGCGTCCGCCGCCACCTCGGCAAACAGCGCGGGTGGAATGCCTGGAGCTTCAGAACCCGCCAGGGCCAGAAGCATAACACTTCGCGATCGCGGGGGCAGCGCCGCGAAGGCGATCGCCGACCGCTCCGCGAACGTTGAGGGCGGAACCGTGCACCCAAGCGATGATGGAATGCTGGGCGCCGAGGCATCTGACCCCCCCGACAGGGGCCTCGCCGAGGCGAATGGGACCTGCGCGATCGCGAACGCGAGTGTCGCGATAGACCATGGTATCAGGCGCATCACTGTCTCTCTTCACGCCCTGGCCGAAACGGGCCTGTGAACGTCACCGCGCGAGAAAGCACACGCGATAGCGCGCGCGCGACTCCACCCGATTGCCGTTCTCGATCGCGGGTTCAAACCGAAGATGGCGCACGCCTTCCAGGGCGCGATAACCAAAGCCCTGCTCGGTCGGCTCTTCCTGGACCAGGTCAACATCGCGCACGCTGCCGTCCGGCAGTATCGTGAATTCCACTACCGCGACGCCCGATTCGATGTTGTTGACGCGTGCACGAAGCGGGAATGTGAAAACGCGCCCCGGGTCGCCGCCGATCAGGCGCGGTTGCAGACGGATGTTGTCCCGATTGCGTCGGGCCTCTTCGAGCGCCTCGGTCAGCGGCCGGGCAAACAGCCGGACAACAGCGCCGTCCTGGATCAGAAACGTCCGCACGCCCGCCGCCGGACCCGCTGGCGTGTCGTTCGCTGGAGCGCGAAAACGCAGCGGCATGAGCGAATCGGCAAGAGCTTGGGGAAATCCCCGTCCTGGCGGAGATTCGCTGACGACGTTGAAGTCCGCCACCCGACCGCTTGCATCGATGCGAAAGGTCAGTTCGACGACAGCATCGGCATCCACGCGCCGAAGGTGCGTGGGCAACACCAACGATCCTGGCTGCAATTCCTCGCCCGTGGCGAGAATCAGCGGCGGCAGGGCAGGCGGCAAGGTTGCTGGTGCGGTCTGGGCCGGCGGGGCGGGGTCGGTGGCGAGGGGCGAAACCGGCACCCCAGATACGCCTGAGGCAGACAGAAGGACTGACGCCAACACGCCTGCGAACGAAGCCATCCCCGCCTCCTGCCCTTACGGCAATGTGAAGGTGAAGGCAGTTACTTTCTGGGGCAATTCACATCATCGTGCGGCCAAGCTCTTGCGCCATGCGGGGCGACCCTCGGGCCGCCCCGTACGATGCTGGCGTCAGGCCTGGCGCAGCTCGAACGCCCCGCCAGGCGCGGTTTCGCAGGCGACATATTGTGTGCTGGCCGGTTGGCCGCCGCCGACGGTGACGGTTTCGGTCAGGCGGCGGCACTCGGTGCGCGATGCTGCCTGGGTGCCGCCGCGCCGCACCAGGTCTTGGCGGACATAGCCGACCGCCTGTCCGTCGCGCACCACCAATAGCCACCCCGAGGCGCTGCCGGCCACGTCGATCACCTCACCCGCGCGCAGCTGGCCCACCACCCCGGCGCGCGTGGTGGGGCCGGCGCGCAGGTTGACGGCGCTGCGGGCCGAAGCGGTGCCGGCGGCGGCGGTCGACAGGTTGGCGACGCGGTTCACACCCGGAGCAAACACCAGCTGGGAGACCGATACCTGGGTGGCAGCGGCAGGGGTCACGCGCTCGCCGAACACCACCGTCCCGCTGGCCCCGGTCGTCGGGTTCGACCAGGTCTGGTTCTGACGGGTGGCGAGGGCCGTGTTCACCGCAGTTTCGGCGCGGGTGCGATCACCTTCCTGAAGGCGGCAGCCGATCCATGCGCCTGCCAGCGCCCCGACCGCGGCACCGATGGCGGTCCCGATGGCGCGGTTCTCCTCGGCGACACGATTGCCGATCACGCCGCCGATCACCGCGCCGGCGACGCCGCCAATCTCCTGGCGATTGCCTTCGGCGGCGCATTGGAAAATGCCGCGCTGGCCGGTCTGTGGATTGGTGCCGAACTGGGCGGAGGCGGTGGGGGCGACCAGCGCAAGGGCACAAACGCCGGCCATCGAGGAACGAAGCAGCTTGGAACGGTTCATGGGTGGCTCTCCGGTGAGTTCGAGGTCCTGAACGGCCCGGCTGGACCGCTCCCGCGTCTGCATCTTGCCCCAGCCGCGCAGCGCGCGACATGGATGTCCGAAAATTAACGCAGGGTGAAGACAACCCGGCGGACCAATGACGGTTTCAGATCAGCCGCACCCAATCCCCATAGCGCGCGAGGGTGGAGTCTGACGTCATCAGTTCCATGCCTTCGAACTTGGCCTGTCCAACAAGCATACGATCAAACGGATCGCGGTGATGGAGAGGCAGCCCAGCTGCAGTGATGGCGTGCTCGGCTCGGATCTCGAGTTCCCGCCAACCTGCGGCGAGAAACCCAAGACGCATCCGTTGCCCGTCAAACTGGAAATCCTTGCGCCCCAGACGCGCCTTGATTGCAATCTCCCAAACGCTGGCGACACTGAACCACCCGCGCCCCGGGTCTGACAGGACCGTCCGGACCGTGTCCGAAAGCCGCTCGGGTCGGGCCGCCGCGAACACCAATATGCTCGTGTCGAGGAGGACGCTCATTCGCCCTCGAACATGCGCCGGATCTCATCTGCGCCCATCTTATCAAAATCGTCAGGAACGATTGACCTCTGCTGCATGAAGCCGAAGGGGAAAGGTTTCGCACCTTCACCACAGATTGCCGATTCCGCAACGATCCGCACCAGTGCCTTGCCGTCGCGGGTCACGACCAGATCATCGCCGTCTGTGACGGATTCCAGCAACTGGTCCACATCCTGCTTGAAGTCTTCGATCGCGATCTGGCGCATCCCGCAACCTCCTGACGCCGTGGAGCCTTATCACCCGGCGCCGTCAGCGTCACGCCCGCCGCCGGGGGCGCCCGCGGGTCGTGGGCTCGGCGGTCAGTGGCTGCGGCAAGCGCGCCAACATCTCGCGCGGGACAATCTGCCAGAACGCACCCAGCGACTGCGCCCAATCGTCCAGCAGCGCGCGGGCCAAGACCGATCCGGTTGCCGCGGCGTGGTCTTCGCGCAGCCGCCGGAGGGTTTCGTCCCAGTGCGGCGAGGCGATCCGCTGCCAGATGATGGTGTCCGGATTTGCGCGCACCGGAAAGCCGCCCTCGCGATCCAGGACGAAGGCCATGCCCCCGGTCATGCCGGCCCCGAAATTGGGGCCCACCGGGCCCAGCACGACGGCCACTCCTCCGGTCATGTACTCGCAGCCATTGGCGCCGCACCCCTCGACCACGGTTTCGGCGCCCGAATTGCGCACGGCGAAGCGCTCGCCGGCCTCTCCCGCGGCGAACAGGCGGCCCGAGGTGGCGCCGTACAGACAGGTGTTGCCGATGATGCTGTTGCGCCCCGCCGCGCCTTCGAAACGAGACGAAGGGCGCAGCGCGATGGTGCCGCCCGACAGGCCCTTGCCGACATAGTCGTTCGCATCGCCCGTGACGTCGATGCGGATGCCGCGCACCAGCCAGGCACCCAGCGACTGTCCCGCCGATCCGCGCAGCTGGATGGTCAGCCGCCCGTCGGGCAGGGCGTCCATGCCAAAGGCACGCACCACGGCCGAAGAGGCCCGCGTACCGACTGCGCGATGGGTGTTCTGGACCGTGTAGGCCAGTTGCATCTTCTCGCGCCGCTCGAAGAACGCCGCGGCATCGCGCAGGATCTGCGCGTCGAGCGTATCGGGAACCTCGGTCCGCCCCTCCTGCACGCGGAAGGGCGGGTGGGGGCTGTCCACCCGCACCAGTATGGGGTTCAGGTCGAGGTCGTCCAGCAGATAGGCGCCGCGCGACACCTGCTGCAAAAGGTCGGTTCGACCGATCGCCTCGCGCAGCGTGCGCAGACCCAACGATGCCAGGATTTCGCGCACCTCCTCGGCGATGAAGCTCATCAGGTTGACGACCTTCTCCGGCGTGCCGGTAAAGCGCTCGCGCAGGGCCGGATCCTGGGTGCACACGCCGACGGGGCAGGTATTGGAATGGCACTGGCGCACCATGATGCACCCCATTGCCACCAGGCTGGCGGTGCCAATTCCGAACTCCTCGGCGCCAAGCATGGCTGCGATCACGACGTCGCGTCCGGTCCGCAGCCCGCCATCCGTGCGCAGGGTCACCCGGTGACGCAGATTGTTCAGCATCAGCACCTGGTGCGCCTCAGCCAGGCCCATTTCCCAAGGCGCGCCGGCATACTTGATCGAGGTCTGCGGCGAGGCGCCGGTACCACCGACATGGCCCGAGATCAGGATCACGTCCGCCTTGGCCTTGGCCACGCCGGCGGCAACCGTGCCGACGCCGGACTGGGCCACCAGCTTCACGCACACCCTGGCGACCGGGTTGACCTGCTTCAGGTCATAGATCAGCTGCGCCAGATCCTCGATCGAATAGATGTCGTGATGCGGCGGTGGGCTGATCAGCATCACGCCGGGCGTGGCGTGACGCAGGCGGGCGATCATCTCGGTGACCTTGAAGCCCGGCAGCTGGCCGCCCTCGCCGGGTTTTGCACCTTGGGCGACCTTGATCTCGATTTCGCGGCACTGGTTCAGGTATTCGGCCGTCACCCCGAACCGGCCGGAAGCGATCTGCTTGACCGCCGAATTGGCGTTGTCGCCGTTGGGCATCGGCGTGTAGCGGGCGCGATCCTCGCCGCCCTCGCCCGACACCGACTTGGCGCCGATGCGGTTCATGGCGATGTTCAGTGCGCCATGCGCCTCGGGCCCCAGCGCCCCCAGCGACATCCCCGGCGTGACAAAGCGCTTGCGGATCTCGTTCAGGCTCTCGACGTCCTCGATCGGCACCGCCAGCGCGCCGGGCCGGAAATCCAGAAGGTCTCGAAGCGCGATCGGGGTCTGGCGCTGGCGCGTCGACACCGCCGTCGAGAATCGGCGGAACACTTCATACGATCCGGACGTGCAGGCCTCCTGCAGGGTGTGGATCAGCCCCGCCTCCAGCGCATGCGCCTCGCCCGAGGCACGGGCGCGATAGAGCCCGCCCACCGGCAGGGCGATCACCTGATCGTCGAACGCGCGCGCATGTTGTTCAGCCGCCTCGAAGGCCAGACCGGCCAGGCCCAGGCCGGAAATCCGGCTGACCAAACCGGGGAAGAACTCATCCACCAGCGCCCGCGACAGGCCCAGTGCCTCGAAATTCATCCCGCCTCTATAGGACGAAATGACCGAGATCCCCATTTTCGAGAGAATCTTGAGCAGCCCGCCCTCGATCGCCTTCTTGTAGTGCACGCAGGCCTGGCCCAGCGTCAGCGCGCCCAGGAGTCCGCGTTCGTGGCGGTCGGCGATGGTCTCGAAAGCCAGATACGGATTGACTGTTGTGGCCCCCAAACCGACCAGCACCGCAAAGGCGTGGGTGTCGAGGCACTCGGCCGACCGCACCGTGATCGAGCAGTACGAGCGCAGGCCCCGGCCGACGAGGTGATGGTGGACGCCGCCGGTGGCCAGCACCATGGGGACCGCGACGCGCTCGGGCCCCTGATGGTGGTCGGTCAGGACGATCTGGGTCCGCCCGGAAAGGACCGCTTCCTCGGCCTCACGCCGGATGCGGTCCAGGGCCCGGCGCAGGGGTTCGCCGGCGTGGGCTGGCTCGGTCGCCTCGAAGGTGCAGTCGATCTCGTGCACGGTGTCGCGCAGCAGGCCGACCATGCGCTCGTACATGCCATTGGTCAGGACAGGGCTTTCCAGCACGAAGACGTCGGTCTGGGTCGCGTTCTGGGCCAGGATGTTGCCGAGGTTCTTGAAGCGCGTGCGCAGGCTCATCACCCGCGTCTCGCGCAGCGGGTCGATCGGCGGGTTGGTGACCTGGGCAAAGTTCTGCCGGAAATAGTGCGGCAGCGGCCGATAGCGGCGTGACAGCACGGCCAGCGGGGCATCGTCGCCCATCGAGCCGACCGCTTCCTTGCCGTCCTCGGCCATGGGGGCAAGGATCAGCTCGATGTCCTCGAGGGTCATGCCGGCGGCCATCTGGCGCCGGATCAGTTCGGCCCGGCCGTACAGGCGATCCTCGGGCCCGGGCCCGATCCGTGGCTCCAGCTCGACGATGTTGTCCAGCCAGGTCTCATAGGGGTGTTCGCCCGCAAGGCGATCGAGGATCTCGTGCTCCTCGTGAAAGCGCGCCTCGGCCAGGTCGACGGCGATCATCTTGCCGGCACTGACGCGGCCGCGACGCTCGACCCGCTGGTCGTCCAGCGGACACATGCCCGCCTCCGAGCCGACAACCAGCACGCCGTCGGTCGTCATGGCCCAGCGCAGCGGGCGCAGCCCGTTACGATCCAGCCCCGCCACCGCCCAGCGGCCATCGAACAGGGCCAGGGCGGCCGGGCCATCCCATGGCTCCATCACCGAGTTGCAATAGGCATAGAGCGCCCGGTGCGCTCGCGGCATCAACGCGTCGTCGGGCGAGATCGCCTCGGGCACCAGCAGCGCCTTGGCCATCGGCGCGGTGCGCCCGGCCCGCACCAGAACCTCAAAGACATTGTCCAGCGCCGCCGAGTCCGACCCGCCAGGCTGAACGATGGGTTTCACGTCGTCGCCGCGATCGCCGAACGCGTCCGACGCCATGCGGATCTCGTGGCTCTTCATCCAGTTTACGTTGCCGCGCAGGGTGTTGATCTCGCCATTGTGCGCCAGCATCCGGAAGGGCTGGGCCAGACGCCATTGCGGAAACGTGTTGGTGGAATAGCGCTGGTGATAGATCGCCACCGACGAGGCGAAACGCTCGTCGCGCAGGTCGGGATAGAACCGGTCGATCTCTTCGGCCAGGAACATCCCCTTGTAGATCACCGTACGCGACGAGAACGAGCAGACATAAAGTTCGGTCAGGTTCTCGGCCAGGGCGCGCTTCTCGATCCGCCTGCGGGCGACATAGAGGGTGCGTTCCAGCTCGTCGTCGGGCCGGCGGCGCGGATCGTGGAACAGCACCTGCTCGATCTCGGGACGGGTGGCGTTGGCCTTCTCACCGATGGCGGCAATGTCCACCGGCACCTGACGCCAGCCATAGAGCGCAAAGCCGTTGCGCAGCAGCTCGGACTCGACGATCGTGCGCGCGGCTTCCTGGGCTGCGAAATTGGTGCGCGGCAGGAACACCATGCCCACACAGATCGGCGTATCGGCGGGCTGGTGGCCGGTACGCTTGACCTGTTCGCGGAAGAAATCCTGCGGCACGTCCACCAGGATGCCCGCGCCGTCGCCGGTCTTGCCGTCGGCATCCACCGCGCCGCGATGCCACACCGCCTTCAGCGCCTTGAGGCCCATGGTGACGATTTCACGCCGGGGGCGCCCGTCGATCGCCACGATCAGCCCCACGCCGCAGGCGTCGTGTTCGTCGCGCGGGTCATAGGCGTTGGCGGCGATCAGCCGGTCACGATTGGGGATGTAACGGTCGGTTTCGGTTGTCATGGGGTCACTCCGCCGCCACACGCGCAGACGACGAAGCCTCATCACTCGCCGCCTCGCGCGCCCGCAGCCATTTGTGGATGGCGTCCGCCGCGTCGCGTCCGTCCTTGATGGCCCAGACAACCAGCGATGCGCCGCGCACGATGTCTCCGGCGGCGAACACGCCGTCCACGCTGGTCATCATGGTCCGGAAGTCGGTCCGCAGGGTGCCGAACCGCGTCACCTTCAGCCCCTCATGACCAAACGCATCCGGCAGGTCCTCGGGATCATAGCCCAGCGCCTTGACCACCATGTCGGCCGGAACGTCGAATTCGGTCCCGAAGGCCTCCTGAGGCACCTGGCGACCACTGGCGTCCGGGGCGCCCAGACGCATCCGCACCGCCCGGACGGCCCGCACCCGGCCACCTGCATCGTCCAGCACCGCCTTGGGCGCGGCGAGCCACTCGAAGGTCACGCCCTCCTCCTCGGCGTGCATCACCTCGCGCAGCGACCCGGGCATGTTGCGCCGGTCGCGGCGATAAAGGCACGTCACCGCGGTTGCGCCCTGCCGAATGGCCGTGCGCACGCAATCCATCGCGGTGTCGCCACCGCCAATCACCACCACGCGGCGTCCGCGCGCATCCAGCGTGCCATCCTCGAAGGCGGCGACCCGGTCCCCCAATCCGACCCGGTTGGACGCGATCAGATAATCCATGGCCGCCACCACGCCGCCGGTTCCCACGCCCGGCACCGAAAGCTCGCGCGGCTTGTAAACGCCCGTTGCCACCAGGACCGCGGCGTGCTGCTCGCGCAGCGCCTCCAGCGTGATGTCCTGTCCCACGGCCACGCCCAGAACAAAGCGCACGCCGCCTTCGGCCAGACGCGCGGTGCGGCGTGCCACCACGTCCTTCTCCAGCTTGAAGCCGGGAATGCCATAGATCAGCAGGCCGCCTGCCCGATCATGGCGATCATAGACGGTGACCTGCCAGCCACGTCCCCGCAGGCTCTCAGCCGCCGCCAGTCCCGCCGGGCCCGCCCCGATGATGCCGATACTCTGTGCGCGTTCGCGCACGGGCCGGATCGGCGCCACCCAACCCCGCTCCCACGCCGTGTCCGTGATGTATTTCTCGACCGCGCCGATGGTCACCGTACCGTGCCCGGACTGTTCGATGACGCAATTGCCCTCGCACAGGCGGTCCTGGGGACAGATGCGGCCGCAGATCTCGGGCATGGAATTGGTCGACGCCGCCAGCTGGTAGGCCTCCTCCAGCCGCCCCTCGGCGGTCATGCGCAGCCAGTCGGGAATGTTGTTCTGCAGCGGGCAATGGTTCTGACAGAAGGGCACGCCGCACTGGGCACACCGCGCGGCCTGTTCCGACGCCTTGGCGGCGATGAAGGGGCCGTGGATTTCGTGGAAGTCGCCGCGCCGCTCGGTGGCCGCGCGTTTGGCGGGGCCCTCGGCCGGCAGGGAGATGAATTGCTGCATCCTGTCCGCCATGACCGGCTCCGCGCGAAAGAACGTGCCCCGTTAGGCGTGCCGACAACGCCCGTCCAGCAAATTCTTCGCCACAGGACAGTGTTGATGCCCTAAATTATCGTCCATGAGCGGCCGCATGCGGTGGGATAGTCCGAAAATGGCCATTCGCGCGCCGCCTTGCGGCAGGGCGCCAACGACTTTCAGACAGTCTTGCTGTCCAATATCCCTGTCGCGTTCGCCGTGAGCGCTGTCCGGGTCGCCTCATCAGCCGGGTAGAGCAGCTCGAGCCGCAAGTCCCTGACGGTGATGTCCTCGCTGGTGCCGAACTGGACGATCGCCGACAGGAAGGACAGGCGCCGTCCCATGACCTTCAGATGGATCGGACAGAGCGATGGGCGAGGTGCCGCCCCTGCGGTGTGGCCGGACAGCGCGGGCCAGCGCTCCAGCTCGCCGATCAGGCCGTCGATCTGCGCATCCGGCCCGGTCGACAGCCGCTCCAGGCGCAGGCGCGACAGCATCTCCTCGGCCACATCGCCCTTGTTCTCGACCAGCCCGTCGGCCGCCGCGCCCATCATCATGCGGATCACGTTCGGTTCGTCGCCAGCTGGCTGCAGAGGCGCCAGCAGGGCGCGCGCCGGCTGGTTGGCGTCCAGCAGGGTCCACGCGCGGTCGCACAGCAGCGCCGGGAAGGGCGCGTGCTGCTGCATCAGGCGTGTCATGATCGCGCGCATCGGGGCCAGCGCCTCCGAGGTCAGGGTCGACGCCGGGAAGGCGGGCGCATATCCGGCCGAGAGCAGCAGTTCGTTGACCGCCGGCCGCGGCAGTGTCAGGGTCGACGCCAGCCGCTCGACCATCTCGCGGCTGGGACGCGCGCGGTCGGTCTCCAGGAACGACACATGACGCGCCGAAACGCCGGCTTCGAGTGCCAGGTCCAGCTGGCTGAGCCGGCGCGCGGTCCGCCATTGTTTCAGCTGTAGGCCGAAAGACGGGGCGGCAGCGCCGCGGGTAAGCGATTGTGCCCTGTGCATCCAGACCGTGTGCCATGACCCCCAACCGCGCACCATGACCTCAGAGGTCATTGCGGGCCTTACGTCTGTCTGAAACCATCCGGGCGTGCAGACGGACATTGGAGGCACGGCATGATCCGCGGAGTCTGGCGCGTGTGGCTTGATGTCTGGTGTGCCGCGACGATCGGGCTCGGACTTGTGTTCGTGGGCGCTGCCCATCCGTCCACATCGTTTGCCGCACGGTCCTATTACGCCATGATCGGGCGAGAGGGGGGTGTTGGTGCCCCGTTCACCACCGAAATGGCCTTTTCACTCGGCGTCCTGGGCTCGGTCCTGATCGGCTGGGGGGTGCTGGTGCTGATCGCGCTGCGCCAAGCGGTCGAGGGGCGCGCGCCCTGGGTCTGGCAGGCGGTCACCGTGTCGCTGGCGGCGTGGTTCATTCCCGATACCGCCATCTCGATTGCAACCGGATACGCGCTCAACGCCGTTCCGAACCTGCTTTTTTTGACGACCTTCCTGATCCCGGTCCTCGCGACCGGCCGGCTGAGGAGCCAATCGGCATGACCCATTCCCCGCAGACCGGCGCCCGGCCGCGCGCCGCCTGGCTTTCGTCCATCGCCGGCGGGCTTGTCCTATGGGCGACCTTTGCTCTGGCCATGCGCAGCCTGCCCGGGCTGTTCCAGGCGGACGCATGGAACCTGGCAGTGCTGGTGGCGATCATTCCCACCGCCTTTGCCCTGGTGATGGGTGCGCGGCGGCTGTGGAGCGGCGCGCGCAGCCCCGATCCGGTGATCGGCATGAGCCTGACGGCCCTGCTGATCGATGGAGTGGTGATGACCTTCCTGCCCGAGATCTACAGCACCGACCCCGCCACGGCCCGCAACATGGCTGGTTTCCTGCTGTTCGGCGTTGGCGCCACCCTCGTGGCCGCCGCCCTGCTGCCGCTCCGAACGCTTGCACCCGAGCGCCACGCGGACTATCAGCACCACTCTGGCACCCGTAGCTCAGCTGGATAGAGTGCTGCCCTCCGAAGGCAGAGGTCACAGGTTCGAATCCTGTCGGGTGCGCCATTTCAGTACAGAACTCTGAACACCGGCTGCGCCGGGTTTCCGGCCTGAGGCGATGACCTGCCACTGAGATG
>DBBA01000180.1 GCA_002291955.1 Rhodobacteraceae bacterium UBA996
ATGGTGTTCCAGAACTACGCGCTCTACCCGCACATGACGGTCGCCGAGAACATGGCCTTCGGCTTGCGCAACATCGGCCTGCCGCGGACCACGATCACGGCCCGCGTGGCCGAAGCGGCCCGGATGCTCGAGATGGACAAGCTTCTGTCCCGCCGCCCGGCCGAACTGTCGGGCGGCCAGCGCCAGCGCGTCGCCATCGGCCGCGCCATCGTGAAGGAACCGAAGGCGTTCCTGTTCGACGAGCCCCTGTCGAACCTCGACGCGGCCCTGCGGGTGCGCACCCGGGTGGAACTGGCGGAACTGCACCAGCGGCTTGGCTCGACCATGATCTACGTCACCCACGACCAGACCGAGGCGATGACGCTCGCAGACCGGATCGTGATCCTGAACAACTGCCGGATCGAACAGGTCGGCACCCCGATCGAGGTCTATGCCCGCCCCGCCTCGCGCTTTGTCGCAACCTTCATCGGGTCGCCCGCGATGAACCTTCTTCCGGTCACGCTGACGGGGCAGGGCGACCGGGTCGCCGCGCGGCTGGGGGACGGAACCCTGGTCCCGCTGCCCGCAGCCCCGCCGGGCGACGGACCGTGGGACCTCGGCATCCGGCCCGAGGCGCTGACCGTGGTGACCGAAGGGCAGACCCGGGCCACCGCGACCGTGGTCGAACGGCTGGGCGACCGGACGCTGGTCCACGCGCGACTGGCCGACGGGTCGCAGGTCATCGCCCAGGACAGCGGGCGGTCGCAGGTGAAGGCCGGGGATGGCATCGCGCTTGCCTTTGACACGGCCGAACTGCACCTGTTCGACGGGCAGGGCCGGGCGGTCGCGATCAGCCCTTGATCCCGGCCGACAGGGTGATCGCCTCGGTCACCTTGCGCTGGAACAGAAGGTAGGCCACCGCGACCGGCAGGCCCGCCAGCACCGCGGCCGCCAGTTGCCGGGCATAGTACACCCCGAACGCATCGTTGACCTGGGTGATGCCGACCGGAACCGTCATCATCTCGGTCCGAGTCACCGACAGGAACGGCCACAGGAACGCGTTCCACGTCCAGATGAAGGTCACGATCGACAGGGCCGTGGTCACCCCCCAGTTCATCGGCAGGTAGACCCGGAACAGGATGCGGAACTCGCCCGCGTTGTCCATCACCGCGGCCTCGCGGAAGTCCTTCGGGACCTGGTCGAAGAACTGCTTGTAGACGATGATGATGACCGGATGGATCAGCTGCGGCAGCATGATCCCCGCCCAGGTGTTGATCAGGCCCAGCTGCGCCACCAGCACGAAGTGGTTGATGATCAGCGCCTGGGTCGGGACCATGAAGCTCGCGAGGATCAGCCACCACAGCGCCGTGCGCCCCGGGAACCGCAACTGCGACAGGGCATAGCCGCAGAGCAGCGACGTCACGATGGTGATGACCGTGACCCCGACCGCCACGGCGATGGAATTGATGTACCACGCCACGATCTGCGTGTCGGTGACGGCGTGGACATAGTGCTGGAACGTCAGCGTCTCGGGCCAGAGCTCGATGAAGGGGCGCACCACCTCGTCCTCGGGCTTGAGCGACGACACCACGCCCCAGTACAGCGGGAACGCCCAGACCAGCGCGCACAGCACCGTCAGCACGGTGATGACCCCGCCCCAGACATTCGCGCGCTGCATCCCCGACACGGTCACCGGCGCCCCCCGGCCATCCGCAAGAGCGTGAACTGCAGGACCGACACGACCACGACCAGCACGAACAGCGTGACCGCCACGGCCGCGGCGCGACCGCCCTGGTCCTGCTGGAACGCGCGCTGGAACACATAGTAGACCAGCACCACGTTGTCGTTCGGCCGCCCGCCCTGCGAGAACAGGTAGACCTGATCAAAGATCTTGAGCTGCGCGATCAGTTGGATGGTGAAGACCAGCGTCGTCACCGGCCACAGAAGCGGCCAGGTGATGCGCCGGAACGTTGTCCAGCGGCCGGCGCTGTCCAGTGCCGCGGCCTCGTAGATCTCGGCCGGGATCGACCGCAATCCCGCCAGGAACAGCAGGATGGAAAAGCCTGCCGTCCACCAGATGGTGACGATGCCGACCGCCGGCATGAACCAGGTCCGCGACTTGGTGATGGGAATGCGGTCGATCCCCAGCAGGTCGAACACATGCATCAGGATGCCGAACTGGAAGTTCAGCACCCAGTCCCAGATCAGGTACACGACCGACACCGGCAGGATGTAGGGCAGGAAGAACAGCGCGAGCACCGCCGCCTGCAACCGCCCCTTCAGCCGCGCCACGCCCAGCGCGATCAGCAGGGCCACGACCGTTCCCGGCAGCACCGTCAGAAGCACGAAGTACGCGGTGTTCCAGGCCGCCGTGCGGAACCGCGGATCGCTGTCGAGCCGCGCGTAGTTGTCGAGGCCCACCCACTCGCCCGACCCGATCAGCGGCGCATCGGTGAACGAGATGCCGAACATCTGGATCGTGGGCCAGACGAAGACCAGCAGATAGATGGCCAGGAACGGTGCCACCAGAACGGCGGCGACAAGGGCATCCTTGCGTCGGTTGGTCAGCATGTCGTCCCCCGGAACGGCCAGGGGCCGCCCGAGGAAGGGCGGCCCGGTCTTGCGGTCGGGTCAGAGCGCGTTCAGCTCTTCCTTGATCGCCTCGACGGCCTCGGCGGGGTCCATCTCGCCGTTCAGGGTCGGCACGAAATAGGTGGACATCACGTCGAAGATCGGCCCGGCCACGCCCGCCAGCGGCGTCTTGGGGTCGAAGATCATGTTCGCCGTCAGCGAGGAATAGGTCGCGTTCGGCTCCAACGCCTTGTATTCGTCCGAGGCGGTGACCGCGCCGTTCGCCGGAATGTGGCCAGCCGTCGCCCAGAACAGCGAGTTCTTCGACATCCACGACATGACCGCCAGCACCGCCGCGCGCTTCTCGGGCGTCATCTCCTTGCCCTCGTTCGCGGGGATCGCGAAGGCATGGCTGTCGGCATAGGTCGCGGGCTGATCGAAGATCACCGGCAGTTCCACCGCGCCCCAGTTGAACAGCTTGCCCTGCGCGGCCAGGTCGGTCATCGTGGGCACTTCCCAGACGCCGTTGATCATCATCGCCGCTTCACCGCTCGTGAACAGCGCCACCGTCGCCGGGTAGTCGGTATAGGTCGATTGCAGACCGGCCTTCGTCCAGTCCGCCAGCACGCCCAGCGCATTCGCCAGCTTCTCGCCGTTGTCGCCGGCCAGGAACTCGCCCGCGGTCATCAGCGATCCGCCCTGCTGACCCATCAGCGAATAGATCGTGCGGAACATGAAGTTGCCGTCCGCGGTGACCGACCCCAGCGGGAAGGTCACACCGTTGTCCTTCAATGCCTGCAGCGTCGCGGTGAAGCCCTCGCGGCTGTCCAGCCCCTTGGGCAGGCCGTTCTCGTCCAGCATCCCCGCCGCTGCCAGCAGGTCCTTGTTGTAGTACAGCACGATCGGGTGCGTATCGAGCGGCACCGCATACTGCTTGCCGTCGATGCTGACCGCGTCCCAGGTCGCGGGCGCGAAGTCCGCCGACGACAGGCCCATCGCCGCCCAGTCCTCGGCGGTGATTTCCTGCAGGACCCCCTGCTGCACCGCCAGCGGGATGCGGCTGGCGTGGTAGGTCATCAGGTCCGGCGCCTCGCCCACCGCGGCCGAGGTCTGGACCTTGGCATAGAACGGCGTGCCCCATTCCAGCGTGGTGGCGTCGATCCGGACCTGACCGGCGTGGGCGGCGTTGAAGTCCTCGATCATCTTCTTCATGCGCACGCCGTCGCCGCCGCCCAGGAAGTCCCACCAGACGACGGTTTCCTCCGCCCGCGCGACCCCGGCAAAGCCGACGGTGGCGATCAGGGCGGCCTTCATCAGTCCATTCACGGTCATGTCTTCCTCCCGTTTTGCTGGCGCGGTTTGCCGCGTCCGTTGCAGAAGCGTATCGCCTTTTCCGATTCGATCAAATCAAAGGTGATACATACCCGAAATCCGGATACTTACAGCCCGACCCGGATCATCGAATACGAATGCGGCGGCAGGGTCAGGTGCAGCCCGCGGCCGCCCAGCCGCGCGCCCTTGCCCGCCTGCGGGGCCACGTTGTCGGGGTTGGTCTTCGAATTCCGCGCTTCAAGGTCCGCGTGCTTGATCAGCGTGTGCTCGACCGTCCGGGCGCTGAAACCGTCCAGCGCCAGATCCACCTCCATCGGCTCGGTGCCGCTGCGGTTGATGGCGAAGAAGGTCAACGTGCCCGCATCGTCGTCGCGCACCCCCGCGATATCCAGCCACGGCACCCCGGCCGCGACGCCCGCATCATAGGTCGGCACTTCGACCGCCAGCTGCATCGCCGTGCCCCGCCCGTGTTTTGACGCGAACAGGAACGGCCAGTAGATCGTCTGCCGCCAGGCCGGACCGCCGGGTTCGGTCATGATCGGGGCGATCACGTTCACCAGCTGCGCGATGCAGGCGATCTTCACCACGTCGGCGCGGCGGATGAAGGTGTTCAGGATGCAGCCGACCTGCAGCACGTCCTCGAAATTGTACTGATCCTCCAGCAGCACCGGCGCCTCGGGCCAGTCCCAGGTGCGCATCCGCTCGGCGTCCGCCTTCCGTTCGTGGTACCAGACGTTCCATTCGTCGAAGCTGATCGTGACCCGCCGCTTCGACCGGGTCTTGGCCTTCACATAGTCGATGATGCCTGCGACCGTGCCGATGTAGGTGTCAAGTTTCTGCGGCAGGGCCAGGAATTCGTCGGAATTCTTCTCGTAGTTCTCGAAGTACATGTGCAGGCTGATGTGGTCGACCTGGTCATAGGTCTGTTCCAGCACGGTGGCTTCCCACTGCGGGTAGGTCGGCATGTTGGAATGGCTCGACCCGCAGACGACCAGTTCCAGCGTCGGGTCAAGGCCCCGCAGCGCCTTGGCCGTCTCGTTCGCCAGATGCCCGTATTCGGCGGCGGTCTTGTGGCCCACCTGCCAGGGTCCGTCCATCTCGTTGCCCAGGCACCACAGGCGGCAGTTCCACGGGTCCTTGCGCCCGTTCTTCGCCCGCAAGTCCGACCAGTAGGTGCCGCCCCGGTGGTTGACGTATTCGACAAAGGCCCGCGCCTCGTCCAGCCCGCGCGAGCCCAGGTTCACCGCCAGCATCATCTGGGTGTTGGCCTTCTCGGCCCAGTCCGCGAATTCGTGGATGCCGACCTGGTTCGTCTCGGTCGTGCGCCAGGCAAGGTCCAGCCGCCGCGGCCGCTGGTCCTTCGGGCCGATGCCGTCCTCCCAGTTGTAGGCCGAGACGAAGTTGCCCCCCGGGTAGCGGCAGATCGGCGTGTCCAGCGCACGGACCAGGTCGATCACGTCGCGGCGCATCCCCTGCGGATCGGCGGTCGGGTGGCCCGGCTCGTAGATGCCGGTATAAACCGCCCGGCCCAGATGTTCGAGGAAGGACCCGTAAAGCCGCTTGTCGATGTCGGCGATCGCATAGGCGCTGTGCGCGGTGACCATGGCCTTCATGTTTCCCCCCCGCCCGGGCGTAAAAACCCGAGTCTGCGTTCCATACCGGATTTCCCGGTATGGTCGTCCAGGGCAGGCGGGGCGGTCAAGCGAAAAGGTGTCAGCCGCGCAGAAGCCGCAGGGTGATGTCCTGGTCCTGGTTGCCGAAGCCACGGCCGAAGATGTTCAACCCACCGGGATGGCGGGCGTCGTCCTTGACCCCGATGCGCACCCGGATCGACCGGTGATCGTTCAGCGACAGGTCGCCCAGCGCGCAGTCTGACATGCGCTGCCCGTCCAGGAACGTGCCCCCGGCGGTGACTTCCCACCGCTTCAGGTCGCCGTACTGCGACCCCGCCAGCTTCCACCAGTCGGGCGTGAACTTGCCGCGCTTGTCGCCATAGTCGCCCGGCGCGGTCCAGGTGCCGATCTCGCGCCCGTTGATCGCCACGGTGATGTCCGACGGCCAGTCCTTCGACGTGCCCGGAACCTCGGACGACACCTCGATCTCAAGCTCCAGCGCCTGCACCGCGGTGCCCGCAAGCTTGGCATTGTTGGGGAACTGGTATTCGACGAACCCCCGGGTGAACCACAGCAATCCGGCGCGCATCCGGTCGGGGTCCAGGAACGTGTCCGGCACATCCAGAAGCCCGATGATCCCGTCGGGCGAACACAGGCCGCAGGGCGCCGACACCTCGCACCGCGTATACAGCCCGATCGGCATGGCGACCTCGATCGCATCGGCCAGCCGTGCGGGCGGCGGGTCCTTGAACGCGATCAGAAGCTCGGAAAACGTCGAGTGGCAGATCTTCTGGCTGCCCTTGCGCCCCTTTTCCGACCGGGTCTGCACCAGCCCTGCGTCCACCAGCACCTGGATGTTGGACGAGACGGTGGACTGCGGCAGCTTCAGGTCCTCGGACAACTGGTTGACGTTGCGCGGTCCGCCGCGGGTCAGATGCTCCAGGATCCGCGCCCGGACCTCGCTGGCCAGGCTGCGCAGGATGTCCTGCCGTTCCAGGGGATCGACAACAAGGATCTGGTTCGTCATGACACCACACGCTCCCGTGACGGCGATCAGTATCAGGGTCCCGGATGCAAAGAAAGTGGCGGAAGGCGCGGCAGAACCCGGCCTCGCGCAGGACCCGCTCCCGCACCATCACGACGGCGGGCGGCATCACGCCGCGCAGGGGGCCCCGGTCATGCGGCCCTGCCGAACCGGTCGGGCGCGAAGGGCGACAGGTCCACGTTCGGCCTGCGCCCCGCCACCAGGTCGCGGACATGCCGCGCGGTCGTGGCCGCAAGCGTCACGCCCAACTGGCCGTGGCCGGTGGCGCAGATGACCTGCGGCGCGCCCGGAAGCCGCCCGATGACCGGCTTGGTGTCGGGCGTCAGGGGGCGGCGGCCCATGCGCCGCTCGGCGCCTTCGGTGCGCAGCCCGGGCAGGACACGCCGCGCCTTCGCCACGATCACGTCGGCGCGGTTCCAGTTCGGGGCCGCATCCATCCGCGCGAACTCGATGCTGCCCGCGACCGCAAGGCCGGTCTCATAGGGCGTGATGCCGAAGCCGCCCTTGGCATAGACAAGCGCGTGGTGCACCGCCACCCCGGGCTCCGGCAGGCTCGTCTGGTAGCCGATCACCCCCTCGATGGGCAGCGCGGCGCCCAGACTGCGGGCCAGATCGCGGGACGCCGCGCCGGCCGCCAGCACGACGGTGTCGGCCACCAGCACCTCGCCCGCGGTCGTCCGCACCCCGGTGACCGCGCCGCCGTCGCGGACAAAGCCCGTGGCACCCACCGGCAGGATGATCCCGCCGCGCGCCCGGAACACGCGGTGCATCTCTGCGACCAGCCGCTTGGGGTCCACCACCGACCGCCAGTCGCGGAACACCGCCGCACAGGCGAAATCGCCCGCGATGGCGGGTTCCATCTCGCGCGCCTCGGCCCCGCTGATCTCGTCGATGACAAAGCCCAGCGACCGGCGCAGGTCATGGAACCGCCGCTCGTGCGCCAGTTCCCCGGGGCGGTCGTACAGCTCGATCACCGGCCGCGTCCCAAGGAGCGCCGACAGCCCGTGGCGGGCCAGAAGCCGTTCGGTATCGTCCAGCGCCGCAAGACCAAGGACCGACAGCTCGCGCGCGATGGCCTCGACCCGCGCAGGTCGCGCGTTCGCCGCGAAACGCGCGAACCACGGCAGGATCGGAAGAAGCGAGGACGGGCGCAGCGTCAGCGGCCCGAGCGGGTCCAGCATCCAGCCCGGGATGCGCGCGAAGGTGCCGGGCTTGGACAGCGGCACCACCTCGCTCACCGCGATGGACCCGCACGAGGCCCAGCTTGCGCCTTCGCCGGGCGTCCCGGGTTCCAGCACCGTCACCGCGTGTCCGTCATCCAGAAGCTCCAGCGCGCAGGCGATGCCGACGATCCCGCCGCCGACAACGGCGACGCGGCCTACCACGTCAGGATCGGCTGCATCGCCGCCGCGAACGCCGCCTTCTCGCCCTCGTCCAGCGCACCAAGCGGCGCGCGGCACAGGCCCACGGGCGTGCCCTGCAACGCGCAGCCGTACTTGATCTTCTGCACGAACTTGCCGGACTCGAGGATGTTCATGGCGCGGTAAAGCGTGCCCATCATCTCCCGCGCGCGGGCCAGGTCGCCCGCGCGGAACGTGCGGTCAAGGTCCACGCAGGCCCGGGCCATGCAGTTCGCAGGCCCGCAGATCCACGCATCCGCACCCCAGAACATGAAGTCGAGCGCGATGTCGTCCGAGCCCGAGATCAGGTCGATCCGGCCCCGGTAGCGGGTATGGATGTCGATGGCCCGCTGCAGCACGCCCGAGCTTTCCTTGATCCCGATGACGCGCGGATGGTCGGCCAGCGCATCCAGGATCCCGAAGGAAATCTCGACCCCGTCCTTGGGCGGGTAGTTGTAAAGCACCAGGTTCACGTCGACCGCGCCCAGCACGGCCTGATAATGGGCAAGAAGCTCGGCCTCGGTCGGCCGCGTGTAGAACGGCGTGGCCAGCAGCACGCAGTCATAGCCGATCGCCTTGGCGCGTTCCGTGTTGGCGATGACCTCGCGCGTTGCCGGGGCGTTCGTCCCGGCGACAAGCTGTTCGCCGGGAAGGGCAAAGTCCTTGACGAAGCGCAGGACCGCGTCCCGCTCGGCATCGCTCATCGAGAAGTATTCGCCGGTCGATCCGCAGGGCACCCAGCCGGACACACCCGCCGCGCGCAGACCCGTCATGTGCGCCTCGAGCGCAGCGAAGTCGATGCGCCCGTCTTCGCCAAAGGGCGTGACGAGCGCGGGAAGAACACCGGAGAGCTTCATGGCAGGGGCCTTTCTGCGAGTCGGCGGGACAATGTAGGATTGTTGACAATCCGTCAATCCGCGCCAAGGATGCCTGCGTCACAGGGGACCGCCCATGTCCGAAGCCTTCGTCCTGAGAAGCGAGACGCGCCGCCAGCAGGTGGCCGATCACCTGCGCCGCGAGATCGTCTCGGGCCACCGCGCGCCCGGAAGCCCGCTGCGCGAGGTCGAACTGTCGGCCACCCTCGGCGTCAGCCGTGGCCCGATCCGCGAGGCGCTGCGCGAACTCGAGAAGGAGGGGCTTGTGGACGTGCGCCCCTACGCGGCGACCACGGTCGCGCGCGTCTCGATCGAGGCGCTGGTCGAGGTCTACGAACTGCGCTCGGCGCTGGAAAAGAAGGCGTTCGAGCTGCTCTGGCCGGATCGCGATGCGGCCTACCACGCCGAATTCCGCACGCGGCACGATGCGCTCGTGTC
Source organism: Rhodobacteraceae bacterium UBA996 (assembly GCA_002291955.1). GTDB lineage: Bacteria > Pseudomonadota > Alphaproteobacteria > Rhodobacterales > Rhodobacteraceae > UBA996. The sequence continues at coordinate 9,254 of DBBA01000180.1, forward strand.
GGCCGTCGCCACGGGGGACGGCCGGGCCATCGTCGCGGCGGAACTGCACTTCCACGCCTACCCCTACGAGCGGTGTGGCAACGGCCTGATCCTGCGGACATGGGAACAGATGTCGCAACGCATGCAGCTGACCTTCCTCCTGCACAGCGGGATGTTCGCCGCGCACGGGTCCTATGCGCAGGCGCATGTGCCCTACCTGAACGCGGCCCTGTCCGGGTCGCTGGGCACCATGCTGGCCGAGGTGGACCGGCATCTCGGCGTCGGGATGGCCTTGCTCCGCCGGAACATGTCCGCGGCGGATTAGCGCAAGCGCGACACACGGCCGGATCCCGGCACGCCCGCGGCGGTGGCCATGCCGGCCGGCACGGGGCGCATGGATGCTTGCGCGTACCGGGTGTCAGCGTGGCGAGATCACCAACTTGGCCCGAGATCCACCCAGCCCGCCGGGTGGACCGTCAGGCAGGCCCCGGCGTGATGTTCCGGGGCAGGCTGGCCCGACGATCCTCGACAATCCTTCCATCCTCGAGGGTGACCACCCGGTCCGCCAGGTCCAGGATGCGCGGGTCGTGCGTCACCATCACGGTTGTGGTGCCGCGCGTGCGGCCGAGATCCCTGAACAGCCGCACCGCCGCCATGCCGCTGACCTTGTCCAGCGCCGCCGTCGGCTCGTCGGCAAAGATGATGTCGGGGTTCGAGACGAGCGCACGCGCTATGGCCACACGCTGCTTCTGTCCGCCCGACAGGTTGCCGGGTAGGTAGGTCAGCCGCTCGCCCAGACCTACCAGACCCAGAAGGTGATCCGCCGCCTGCACATGGCGTGCCGGGTCGCCCCGGCCGTGGACCTGCAGGCCCATCATGACGTTCTGCCGCGCCGTAAGGCTGTCGTGCAGGTTGTGGGCCTGGAAGATGAACCCCAGGCGCCGGCGCATGTCGATCCGGGTGCCTTCGTCCGACGCGAACAACTCCCGGTCCAGCAACCGGACACTTCCGGCGTGTACCTCGCGCAGGCAACCCATCAGCGTCAGAAGCGTGGTCTTGCCCGACCCCGACGGCCCCATCAGGATCGTCAGCGACCCGCGCCCAACCTCGATGTTCACGTCGAACAGCGCCTGCTTGCGCGCCTCGCCCGCGCCGAAGAAATGGTTCAGTCCCCGGACCGAGATGGCGGTGTCTGTCATCGGGACCTCAGAACAGGTCGGCCGGCTGGGCGGCGGCGAGCTTGCGCATCGCCAGGATCCCGGACAGGGCGCAGGCCAGGATCGTTCCGACAAAGACCGCGACGGCGCGCTCGGGCGTCATGAAGATCGGGATGTTCGTCAGGTACGCCAGCGCCTGGTAGAACAGCTGCGAGAACACCAGCCCGGGCCAGAACCCGATGGCGGCCAGGATGATCGCCTCTTCCAGGATGACGCCGACGAAGAAGCCCTGGCGAAACCCCAAGGCCTTGAACGTCGCGTATTCGCGCAGGTGATCGGCGACATCGGCCGACAGCACTTGATAGGCGATCACGATGCCCACGACCATCCCGATGGCGACGCCAAAGGCGAAGATCAGACCGGTCGGACGTTCGGTCATCTGGTAGCGCACCTCCGCCTCCATGGCCGTGGTGACGGGGCGGATGCGGACCGTGTCCGGCGGGTAGAGCCGGGTCAGTTCGTCGGCGACCCGTCCGGGGTCGGCGCCAGGGGCCAGCGCCAGCAGGATGTGGCTGGGCGTGGCCGAACTGCGGCCCGGAAACAGATGAAAGAACGTCTGGTCCGACACGAGGAACACCCCGTCGCCGCCGAACCCGCCACCGATCGACACCGTCCCGACCGCCCCAAGCTGGCGGCCCTGCATCTCGAACGGGACCGGTGCGTCGGGGGTCGCGTCAGCAAAGCTGCGCATGTCGACAAAGCGGGTCAGCGTGTCGACCAGCGCCGTGTCCGACAGCGACAGGCTGACCAGGGGCCCGGCCAGCGCGTCGTGGAAGAACTCGCCCGCATCCGGGGCCAGCCCGAAGAACTGGATCGAGGACGAGGCATCCTGTCCCGACAGCCAGGTCGATCGCGCCATGTAGATGGGCGTGCCGCCCGTGACGTCGGGATGCACCAGCGCCTGGAACAGCCGTTGCCGCGGCAGGGTCGAGGCGTCGGATAGCGTCTCGGATTCCAGGGGCGACAGGATCAGAAGATCGGGCTGGAACAGGCGATACGGGATCGCCACGGACTCGGCCATCGACCCGGCCAGACCCAGCTGGACAAAGACCAGCACGTTGGCAAAGGCGACCCCGGCCAGCGCGGCGACCAGCCGCCCGGGGTTGTGCATGAGCTGAAGGTACCCGATCGGCAACCGGCCAAGCAGGCGCGCGAGGAACGCCGTCATTGCCCAGCGTCCCCGGGCGCAGGCGCGGCGACCGCGATGCGGGCGACAACCTCGAGGTTGACGTACGCCGCGGCGCGGGCGCTCGACGGCGCATCCAGCGCGACCGTGACCAGAAGCACGCGGGCATCGGTGTTGGCGGCGGGGTCCTCGGCGGTGACGCTTTGCCGCCCGACCAGGGTGCCGATGCGCGACACCGTCCCCGTCAGCGGAGTGTCGCCCAACACGCCCGAGGCGAGCGAGACAGCCTGACCGACCGCAACGCGGGGCACCATGGTCTGGAACACCTTGACCTCGGCCTCCATCCGCGCGGTGTCGCCCATGCGGAGCAGACCGTCCGCGGGCGGCCGTTCGCCTGCGCGTGCGGCCACCTCGATGATCGTGCCGTCTTGCGGCGCCAGCACCCGGGCCCGGTCCAGATCGCGTCGCGCTTGCTCTGCGACGGCTTCCGCGGCGGCGAGGTCGGCCGTCGCCACGGCGATGTCCACCTGCTGCCCGTCCGGCCCGGGCCGGTAGCGTGTCAGCGCGGCCTGCAACCGGTCGCGGTCGGCGCGCGCCGTCTCGGCGGACCGTTCGGCCCCCTCCAGGACCGACGGCGTCGCCGCGCCGCGGGCGACCAGGCTCCTCACCCGCGCCAGTTCACGCTCGGCCGCCGCCACCGTCGCCTCGGCCCCGCGGACCTGGGCGTGCAGTTCGGCTTCGGTCGCCGCGACCTGGACCCGCGCCTGAGCCAGGGCCGCGCGCCGGATCGCCAGCGTGCTTTCGGCGCCGGTCAGGGCGGCTTGGTACACCGTCAGGCTGTCGAGCACGGCCAGTACATCGCCCCGCGCGACGACATCGCCCTCGGTTACGAGGATTTCGTCGATGCGGGCGTCGCCTGCGCCTTGGGGCAGCGCGACCGACACGATCCCGCCCGAAGGCTGCAGACGCCCCAGTGCGACGACATCGCCCACGGCCATCGCGGCGACGCGTTCGGGCGAGGGCACCCGGTCGACCGGCAGCGCGATCGGCTGCCGGGCCCCGGCGCCGGGTTCCAGTCTGGTCCAGGCGAAGACCGCGCGCAGGCCCGGCCCCTGGAAGTACAGGCCGACCACACACCCAAGGAAGAAAACGACAAGCGCGAACAGCAGCCGCAGCGGCCAGCCCGGTCGGGCTCGGCGTGACGGCGCGAGCGACGATGCATCCTTGACCGTGTCGAGCAGCGGTAGGGTGTCCATCGGCGGTGCGGCGGCAGGGGGCGTGTCACCTGCGGACGTGGGCGATTTCCTTCGTCCAGGGCGCCGGTCAGCCCCGCCCTTCGGCCAGGGCCTGGATTTCGTCCCGCGTCACGGCCCCGTCAAGGTTCGTGTCGAGGCGGTTGAAGGCCTGTCCGTAGGCGCCCGTGCGGACAACCATCGCGGCGCGCCCAAGGTTGTCGTCCGCGTTAAGCTTCATCAGCTGCTCGAATTCGCTCTGGTAAAGCGCCCCGTCGTTGTTCGTATCCGCCTGCAGGAAGTTCGCGATCATCGCCTGCCGATCCGCGCCCGACATCTCCTGCGCCACGGCGGCGCCGACGACGTGCAGGGCAGTCACAAGGCCGGCGGCAGCCAGCCCCGCGCGGAGCCGTCGCAGGTCCATGCTCATCCGGCAAACCGGTTCAAGGTTTCGGATCGATGTCATGCGCCAGCGCCTCGCCATCACCTCGGGCGTGTCAGGGGTGAGGGAGAGACATGTCGAGCGTGTTTCAGCGGCGGGCCTAGATGTGTCAAATCATGACGCGGGGCTGCGTCTGTCACATCCTGCAACACCCTTGTGCTGCCCAAGGGGCGGGAACCGTGACAAGTTCGGCCCCATGAATGCCAGACCGTCCAGAGTGATCGTCGTCGACGATGATCCGGAACTGCGCGCGCTCCTGCGCCGGTTCCTGACCGAGCATGGCTTCGAGACCCGGGCGGTGGACGGCGGCGCGGCTCTTGACCGGGAACTGGCGCGCATGCCCGCGGACGCCATCGTGCTCGACCTCATGATGTCGGGCGAGGACGGGCTCGCGATCTGCCGTCGCCTGCGCGCCAGTGGCGACCTGACGCCGATCGTGATGCTGACGGCCCGCGGCGACCCGATCGACAGGATCATCGGGCTCGAGTCCGGCGCGGACGACTACCTGCCCAAGCCGTTCGAGCCGCGCGAACTGGTGGCCCGCCTGTCGGCGGTCCTGCGGCGCACGCGGGCGCCGGGCGATGTGTCCCTCGACGAGGTGGTCCGGGTCGGGTCGCTCGCGATCAACCTGTCCACGCGGACCGTGACCCGCGGCGAGGCCACCCTGAAGCTGTCCAGCCGCGAGTTCTCTCTTCTCGCGGCGCTGGCCCGCAGCCGCGGCCGTCCGCTTAGCCGGGCCCAGTTGATCGACCGCGCGCTCGGGCGCGAGGCCGAGGTCACCGACCGCGCCGTGGACGTCCAGATCGCGCGGCTGCGGCGGGCCCTTGGCGACCGGGCCCGCGACGCGCAGCTGATCAAGACGGTCTGGGGCGTGGGCTATGTCTTGGTGGCCGACGGTGCTTGACAGCCTGCTGAAGCAGAGCATCGCGGTGCTGGCCGCGGCGATCCTCGGCGCATTGATGCTATCCCTCCTGCTGATCGCGGCCCTGGTCCTGCGTCCCCAGATCGAACGCTCGGCCGCGGACACGGCCCAACTGATCCGCACGCTTGACCGGACCTTCCAACTGATGGGCCCGCTCGGGCAGGACGAGGTCGCCGGGGTCCTGCGTGAGGACGAAGGGCGCCACGTCCTTGTCACCGATGCGGCGCCGGACGGCACGACCCGGCCGCGCAGCTGGTATGCGTGGTACTTCCTGCATGTCCTGACGGACCGGGCCGGAATTGCCCCATCCGATGTCGTGATCGATGATGATGGTCGGCTCTGGGTGCACATGGCCACGGCCGAGCGACCCTATTGGCTGTTGCTCCGAACCTTGCCCGCGCCCGATCCGGTGGCCGGTCTTGCGCTGGCCTGCGGGATCGCGCTGGTCGCGGCCTTTGCGGGCGGCGTCGCGCTCCAACGGCGGATCGCGCGACCGCTGAAACGGCTCGAGGACGCGGTCAGTCGCCTGGGTGATCCAACCGATCCCTTCGCCATGGACATCGAGGGTCCGCGAGAGATCGCCGCCGTCTCGCGCGCACTGGCGGACATGTCCGCGCGGCTGCAGGCGGCCGAGGCCGACCGCGCCCTGATGCTGGCCGGGGTCAGCCACGACCTGCGCACGCCCCTCACGAAGCTGCGGCTGGCGCTTGCCATGCTCAAGGATGCCGACGCCGAGCTCGTTGCCGGGGCCGAGCGCAACGTGATCCGCATCGAGGGCATGCTGGGCCAGTTCCTCGATTTCGCGCGTGGGTTCGATGCGGAAGCCACGCGGCCGGTACCGCTGCAGTCCCTGTTGCAGCAGGCGATCGAAGCCTGCGCCGATCCTGCCTCGGTCGTACTGGAGGTACCGGCAGACGCTGTGATCGAGGTGAAGGAAACTGCCCTGCTGCGCGCGCTGGACAACCTGCTGACCAATGCGTTCCGGCACGGCAAGCCTCCGGTCGTCATCTGCGCCGGGATCTCGAACGGCGACCTCACGATTGACGTCCGCGATGCTGGGCCTGGCGTCACGGACGAGAACGCACAGGACCTGATCCGACCGTTCGCGCGGGGAAACGCCGCGCGGGCAGGCGAGGGGACAGGCCTCGGCCTAGCCATCGTCGCGCAGGTGGCCAGGGCGCACCGGGGCGATGTGAAGTTCGCGCAAGACACCGCGTCCTTCACGGTCCGCCTTCGCCTTCCGCAGGAGGTTGGCGCACGACAATAGGGCGTCCCCACGCCCGCCTCCCGCCCGTCTTGCAGCGCGCAGGTCGTCCGGCATGGGCGGCGTGGCGGTGAGCCAGAAGCCGATGAAGTGGGCAAGCGCCTCGCCGGTAATCTGCTGGTCGCGCTCCAGGCGTTCCATCGTGCGGGTCAGGCGGTCGAGGCATCGGGTGATGGCCGCCTCGGTCTGGTCGGCGCTGTCGGACGGGAGGAACGCCGCGACGGCGGTCTCGCCAATCCGCATGACGGCGACACGGCACCATGCGGCAAGGGCCGCGAGGTCCCGGGCCACGTCGGCATCGAGACAGGCGGCGACCTTGTGCTTCCGCGTGGCGTCTCCCCCACCCAGGACCCGACGCGGACACGATCTGGTCGCGTGCCAGAAGCCGTTCCGTGCTGTCTCCGGGCCCGCCGCGTCCCCTGCAGGACGTGGAGCGGCCAGGGACCGAGACGGTTGGGCACAGTGCGTACGTCGAGGTCGCGGGACGGAGGTCTCTATCGCCGAATCCCACCGCCGAAGCTGCGCCCGACTGTCCGTCCAACGGCTTCCGGCCTGCTTCCGGGCGCCCTTCGGTTCTCAAGCCGGACAAGGTGCCCTGGCAAGGCGCAATCTCCAAGAGACTGATTTCATGCTGTAAATCTGGCGCACCCGACAGGATTCGAACCTGTGACCTCTGCCTTCGGAGGGCAGCACTCTATCCAGCTGAGCTACGGGTGCCTAAGCGGTCGTATAGCGGCAGCGCCGGGCGGCTGCAATGCCGTCAGGCGAACAGGTCGCGGCAAAGCTCCAGCGCGTCCACCAGCGCGTCCACCTCGTCGGTCGTGTTGTACAGCCCGAACGACGCGCGGCAGGTGGCGGTGACGCCCATGTGCTCCATCAGCGGCCCCGCACAATGCTGCCCCGCGCGCACCGCGATCCCCCGCTTGTCCAGCACGGTGGACAGGTCATGCGCATGCGCGCCGTCCATGGTGAAGCTGAAGATCGCGCCCTTGTCCGCCGACCGCCCCTGCAGGGACAGCCAGTTCAGACCTTCCAGCCGCGCGCGGGCATAATCGCGCAACGCCCGCTCGTGCGCGGCGATGGCGTCCATGCCGAGGTCCATCATGTAGTCCAGCGCCAACGCCAGCCCGATCTGCTGCACGATGCCGGGGGTCCCGGCCTCGAACTTCATCGGCGGGTCGTTGTAGATGACCGTGTCGCGCCGCACCTCGCGGATCATGTCGCCGCCGCCCAGGAACGGGCGCATCTCGGCCATCCGGTCAGGATGGATGAAGATCGCCCCGGAAGCACTTGGTCCGTATAGCTTGTGCCCCGTGATGGGAAAGAAGTCGCAGCCCAGCGCCTGCACGTCCACCGGCATGTGCACGGCCGACTGCGACCCGTCCACCATCACCGGCACGCCGCGCGCCCGCGCCCCCGCGCAGATCGCGGCCACATCCACCACCGTGCCCAGCACGTTCGACATGTGGGTGACCGCGACCAGCTTCGTGCGCGGCCCGATGGCATCGAGCACCGCCTGCGGATCGAGGTCGCCGTTGCCGTCCACGTCCACCCATTTCAGCACCACGCCCTGCCGTTCGCGCAGGAAATGCCAGGGCACGATGTTGGCGTGATGCTCCATCACCGACAGCACGATCTCGTCGCCCGGACCCATCCGCGGCATGGCCCAGGCATGGGCGACCAGGTTGATCCCCATCGTGGTGCCGGTCGTCATCACGATGTGGTCCTCGTGCGCCGCGCCCAGGAACCGGGCGATGGTGCCCCGCGCGGCCTCGTACCTTTCGGTCGCGATGGTGGACAACGTGTGCAGCCCGCGGTGGACGTTCGCGTATTCCTCGGCATAGGCGCGGGTGACCGCATCGATCACCACCTGCGGCTTCTGCGCCGACGCGCCGTTGTCCAGATAGACCAGCGGCCGCCCGTTCACCTGCCGCGACAGGATCGGGAAATCGGCGCGGATGGCGGCGACGTCATACGGCATGGCTCAGACTCCCGGCAGCGTGATGCCCAGCATCGACAGCACGAAGGTGAACCCGACCGCGACCGTGACAAGCGTGACAAGGAGAAGCAGCAGCGACTTCAGAAGCGATGCGAACCCGTGCACTTCCGCGACAAAGTTCGCAAACCACCAGAAGAACAGGAAGAACCCGACCAGCCCGACGATCCCACCCAGCGGCGGCAGCGCCAGCACCAGCACCACCTGGATCAGCTGCACCAGCAGAAGCAGGAACTGCAGCAGGCACGTCGCCATCAGCATCTCGCCGAAGTTGCCGCGCCCGCCCATGCGCGCGCCAAGGCCCGCCAGGAACCAGGCGAACGCGGTGAACAGCACGATCTGACCTGCCGCCAGCCGCAGGGGCGATCCGAACAGCGCGGCCATGGGCGTTCCCTCGACCGTGTCCGGCCCGACGCCCAGCAGGATCGCCACGATTTCGCCCGCGATGGCCGACAGCGCCACCGCGATGATCAGCGCCTGCCAGCGTTCGGCGGTGGACAGGGGCAGCCGCAACACCTGCCGCATCACGCCGCGGGGATCGCCCAGCGATTGCCGGGCCAGCCCCATCAGGTCGGCGAAGGTCAGCGTCATGCCATGGGTCCCCATTCGGCCTCGACCAGCGCGGCGACCCAAAGCACGACGAACCCGGCGAAGGCAACCGCTCCCGTTGCGGTCATCGCCGGACCGGGGCCGATCAGCCCGGTCACCAGCCCGTACAGCAGCCACAAGGGCGACGCCGCCAGCAGCGACCAGAACAGCGCCAGCCGCGCGCCATATCCCGTCCCGCGACCGCCGACCGCCCGCGCCAGAAGATGCGTGATCGCCGCCAGCGCATAGGCGGCCAAGGGCGCGATGAACAGAAGCCCCATCAGGGCGCCGCCCAGCCGCGCGTCCAGCGGCGTGGACGGATCGGCCAGCGCGGCCCGCTGCAAGACGGGCCATTGCCCCACGAAGACCAGCCCGCAGGCCAGCATCAGGTACACCAGCGCCCGGTCCTCGCGCACGCCCTGCGCCAGATGGCGGCGCATCACGGCCCGCGGGCGCCGCCACGCCGCGACGATGTCGGTGGTGACCGCCACGTCACTTCCGCCGCCGCATGAGCCAGCCTTCCAGCCGCGACCGGATATCCTCGGCCAGCCGCTCGTCCTCGACCTCGGCCAGGGCATCGGCGACAAAGGCCAGCACCAGCAGGTTCTCGGCCTCGGACCGCGGCACACCCCGCGCGCGCAGATAGAACAGCTGCGCCGGGTCGATGGCACCGGACGTGGACCCGTGGCTGCACTTCACGTCGTCGGCATAGATCTCCAGCTCGGGCTTGGCCAGGAACTGGCTGTCCTCGTCCAGAAGCAGCGCCTGGCTGATCTGGTAGCCGTCGGTCTTCTGCGCGGGCTGGCGGACCAGGATCTTGCCCTGGAACACGCCGACCGCACCGTTCTTCAGCACCTTCTTGAACACCTGGCGGCTTTCGCAGCCGGGGGCCGAGTGCGTCACGAACACCGTGTCGTCGTGGTGGAAATCCCCATCCCCCAGCGCCGCACCCGCCAGATGGGCGATGGCGCCCGCGCCCACCAGATCCACCACCGCCTCGTTGCGGGTCAGCCGCCCGTTCGACGTCAGCGTGAAGCTCTTCAGGCTCGCGCCCGCGCCTACCCGGGCAAAGACATGCGTCACCGCCCGGCGTTCGTGGTCGCGGCCCTGCGCGCGGACATGGTGGAACCGCGCGCCGTCGCCCACGTCCACCTCCAGCACCTTGCAGAACCGCGCCGCCGCGGGACCGTTCTCCAGCAGTGTCAACTCACTGCCGGGCTCCAGCTTCACCACATGGTGCAGCATCGCGTCCGACGTGGTGGACTGGTGCTGGTAGACCAGCGCCACCGGCCGGTCGGGCCGACCCGTCACGCGGATCAGCACGCCATCGGTCGCGGCCGCGGTGTTCAGCGCCGCAAAGGGCCGGGCCACGGGCGTCTGACCCGCCGCTTCCAGCCGCCCGTAGACACCCTGCGCCCAGTGGATGTCGCGCTGGCCCGCGTCCGCCAGCCGCTCGATCTCGATGCCCTGAAGCCGCAGGTCGTCGGACTGCGCGGGATCGAACACCCCGTCCACGAACACGATCCGCAGGCGCTCGACGCCCGAGAACACCGGCACCTCGTCGGGCGGGAACAGCGCCGCCACTGGCGGAGTCGGGGCGTTCAGCGACGCCGGGTCGGTGTAGCGCCAGTATTCGTCGCGCCGCCCGGGCAGGCCCATGCCGCGCGCCCGACCCAGGGCCGCCGCCCGCGCCTCGGCCAGCCAGGCACCCGCGCGGGGCACCGCCAGCGACGACAGCCGGGCGTCCAGGGCATCCCGCTTTGCCGCAGCCAGTGCCGTCATGCCGCCACTCCGGCCAGGATGTCGGCATAGCCGTTCTTCTCGACCTCGAGCGCCAGGTCCGGCCCGCCGGTCTTCACGATCCGGCCCTCGGCCATGATGTGCACGATGTCCGGACGGATGTGGTCCAGCAACCGCTGGTAATGCGTGATCACCAGGAACCCGCGCCCCTGGTCGCGCAGCGCGTTCACGCC
>DBBA01000303.1:0-564 GCA_002291955.1 Rhodobacteraceae bacterium UBA996
CGGACAGCGCATCCTCCTGCGCCGCGACCCGGTCATTCAGCGAGGCAATCAGCGCCGCCTGCCGGGCAGTCTCGTCGCGTGCCGCCCCCAGCGTCGCGGTCAGCGACCCCACGGTGTCCTCCAGCCCCGCTGCACGCTGCCGTTCCAGCCCCAGCGCACTGGCAAGGCCCGCCACCTCGCCCGACAACTGGTCCAGTTCGTCCTGCTGGCCGGTGATCGTCTCGCGCAGGACGAACTGCACGATCAGGAAGATGGTCAGCACAAAGAACACGACCATCAGGAGCGAGGTCATCGCATCGACGTAGCCGGGCCAGACAATCCCGGACATGTCCCGCGAAGACCGCCGCGCGAGGCCCACCGGTCAGGGCCTCCGCGTGGTCGCGGCGCCCGCCGCATGCTCGGCGGTCGAGATCGAGCGGAGCGCGCGGGTCAGGGTCGCCAGGTCCGCCCGGATCTCGGCGATGCTTTCCTGCCGCCCGGCCGAGATCTCCTCGAGGATGCGCAGCAGCTGCACGTCGATCGACCGCAGGCGCATACGCTGCTCGGCGTCGGCGGCGGCCTCGG